>JBEBIR010000749.1:0-2105 GCA_040080315.1 Gemmatimonas sp. | reverse complement strand
GGGTTGCAGATCACGAACTTCAGAGTCGACCAGGCGTTTCAGTGATGCCGGCTACGACCGGCGCGTCCACCGCGGAAGCGGGCCCCAACCCTCTTCCCTATTGCCTAGCCGCCTTCGCGCAAAGGAGACCGCCATGCCGCTGATCAAGCCGCGCACGACCCGCACGAAACTGGTGCGGCACATTACGCAGTTGTTCGCGGAGAACCAGGAGGAGTTGTACGCCTACGCCGCGTTCATCCATGAGTCGACCGCGTATGTGCTGAACGAACTCATCGAGACGCTCAAGAAGGACCAAGACTTTCGCGCGTGGCGCGCGGACCATCCGGCGTCGTGTGTGCCTGTCCCAGGTCACGCGAAAACGCGTCGGTACAGCGCGGCGGCGCATGCGCGCACGAGCGCGGGTCGCGCGGGCATGACGGCGCTGCCGCCGTCGGCGTAGCGGCGACCGAACGCCAGCGAACAGGGGGCGATGTGTGAGCGGGTTTGAGGTCATTCTGCCGTTCGTGCGGCCGCTCGAACACCTCTTGCGGGACCCGTCGGTCACGGAGGTGATGGTGAACCTGGGTGGGCGGCGCGTGTTCGTGGAACGCGCGGGTCTCGTGGAGGAAATCCCGGACCTGACGATCGACGGGCCGCACCTGGCGGTGGCCATCAAGAACATCGCCCGCACGTGCGGCGATGAGGTGTCGGCTGAGCAACCCCTCCTGGACGCGCGGCTTGAGGATGGGTCGCGCGTGGCGGCCATGTTCGCGCCCGCCAGCGTGGACGGGCCCGTGCTGACGATTCGGAAGTTTACGCGCCGGTATGGGCTCGAAGACTTGGTGGGGATCGGCACGGTCGCGCCGGCCGCGGCGGCACTCCTGTGTGACGCGGTTCGCGGGCGCCGGAACGTGCTGATTTCGGGTGGGACCGGCACCGGCAAGACCACGCTCTTGAACGCGCTGGCGGCGCTGATTCCCGAGCACGAGCGGATCGTGCTCATCGAGGAAACCTCCGAGGTGATGATCGACAAGCGAAACCTTGTGCGGTTCGAGGCCCAGCGCGCGCAGGCGGCGCTCGGCGGTGAGGCGGCGGTGCCTGCGGTGACGATCGCCGCGCTCCTACGCGCGGCGTTGCGGCACCGGCCGGACCGGATTCTGGTGGGTGAAGTACGAGGGGCAGAGGCATTTGATTTACTGCAGGCCCTCAACACGGGTCACTTGGGCAGTCTCACGACGATTCACGGCAACTCAGCGGAGCAGGCGCTGACGCGGCTTGCGCACTGCGTGGTGTCTGGAAATGTGCTTCTGCCGCACGCCAGTATCCGTGAAGCGATTGCCCTCGCGATTCATCTCGTCGCGCATGTGGCGCGCGACGGGGCGCAGCGACGGCTGACGGAGGTCGTCGGTGTGCAGGGGTACGAAGCGCAACAAGACCGGTTTGTGGTAGAGCATCTGTACACGTACGACGCAGAAGGGGGATAGCGATGCTCACCCAATCGTGGCGGCGAATTGTGCGGCATTCGGCGGCGGTTCTGCCGCTGGTTCTGATGACGAGCTGTGGTGGGGATTCGTCGCCAACGGGACCGTCTGCAGAGACCTCGTTTCTGAATGGGACGTGGCGGGGAACGTTGACGATTACGCGTACGGGTGAGGCTGATGTGACTGGCGGAACGACGTGGATGTTTGAGGTCAATCCGGGAACAGGGCGACAGAATTTCCGAACGAATATTCAGTCGGATAATGCGTGGTTGCCCATCACGGCGACGACTTCATCAGTCATCACTCCGTCAGCGGAACCCCCTGGACAGATTGCTACGACCGGTACGTACGCGTCGCCGAGAGGGTGTCGCGGTGACTTCGTCAGCGTTGGCGAGGTCCAGGCGCGGACTATTGACGCAGAGTTTATCGGTGTGGACTGCGATCAAGGAGCAGGCCGTGTTGGATTCCAGGGACGAGTGCGCTTGACGAAGCAATAGCGAGGGCGCCGCTTCTGCGCAGCTGGTGCAGAGGACCGGGTAACTCCGACAGCCGTGCCTCGGGTGGACGCCGGTGATCGTTCGCAGCGTGCGAGTAGACGAGGCGATGCCTGCGGCATCGGCTGTTGGTTGACACGTCACCCCCTAT
>JBEBIR010000748.1:0-2105 GCA_040080315.1 Gemmatimonas sp. | reverse complement strand
CGCAACACCCTTCGCCTGAAAGATCGTGGCCGTGATGCCGTCGAAGTTACGCCGCCACACATCGTAGAACCACGGCACGACGCCACCGCCCACGCTCACCAATTGCGCGCGAATGCCGTTCATGGACTCGCCGAGTCGCGCCGCCGCTTCCTCGTTCTTCTGCGCGAACAGGTCCGCTTGCCCGCGTGTGGTTTCCAGATACGTGCTGTACGAGCCGAGTACCTTGACGCCGCCATCAAGCGCCGCGTTCAGAATGGCTTGCGCCTTCTCCTGATCGGTGAGCTTGCCCGCTGTCGTGCCGATCTTGTCCGCGAACTCTGTGTACAGAACGGACGGATTCTTGCCGAACAGCTTATCGGTGCCCTCGTCAATTCCGAGAATCGACTGCTGCACCGCTTTGAGCGTCTCGGCCGCTGACAATCCGCGCGCCGCGCCGATGTCGAGGAACGCCGCGAGCGCGTCTTTCGCCTTGTCCGTCTCTCCTGCCTTCTGCGAGAGCTTGGAAATCTCCGACGAGAACTCATTGGCCGTCACGCTCGACAAGCCGAACGCATGGCGCCCGACGTCCGCAATCAGCTGCAGATCCTTGAGCGCCGTCCCGGTGAGCTTGGATGTGCCTTCGAGTTTTCGCTGCGATTTCTCAAGCTCGTCGTACGAGCGGAACGAGTCCTGAATGACATCCTTCACTCGCAGCAGAGCGCCGGAAATCAGATACCAGGCACCGGCGAGATCGGCCGCAGACTTGATCCACCCCTTCGACTTGCCCGCAAAGGAGTCCATGCTCTGACCGGCCTTCTGTGCCGCCTCGCTCACGTGCTCTTTGCCGTCTATGACGACTTTGACTGGTGTGACTGCCATGGGATCGGCCCTAGTTGAGGAGGCGCGTCTGAGAACGCGCGGGGACCAATACGGACGGGCGAGGCACCGGCGCTGGTGTCGGTGACGCGGCTGTCGTATTCGACAACGAGGCGAGGACGGCGAGCGCATCCACGAGCACACGTCCCGCTGGTGGCGTGCCGTCATTGGTGCGCCACTGATCGGCGTTGTAGTACCACGGATCACCAAATGCCGCGCGCGTAATGTCGATAGCCGTCTGCAGCGTGAGCGGTGCACGGTGCGCCGGGGTGACGACCGTGCGCCACCTATCGAGCACTCCGTGCCGCGAATCGGCGGCGCTATCCGGCAACAGCCCTGCCGTCATGACCAGCGCCTCAACGGCCGTGTCGCGCAGTTCGTCGGAGCAGCGCATGAGCAACGTCGCCATGCTCCGGCGATACCATCGTCCGTCACGCGGCAGGGTGGCCACCAGCAGGTCATGTAGAGATGACCGGGGGTCTGCACCGCAGCTGGTCACGTCGAAGTACCGCTGCAGTGTGTCGGCAGACACCGGCCGGGATTCCACGGAGCGTGTCGGCCATGGTGCGTTCATCACGCAGATGGTGCGCGACAGTCCAGCATGGCGCTGGCGCAACGCGAGCGTCACCAGATCGTTGTCCGCGGGAATGGGGAGGGTGCTCATGCCGCCGCCGGTGGCGAGTCTTCCGGCGTGAAGTGCGCCTCGAATACGCGCAAGTTCACGCGCATGTCCGAGCCTTTGCGCTTCACCAGACCGGGAAGCCGTCCTTCCGCCGCCATCCGGTATGCGGTCCGCGCGGTCACACGCAGTATTGGCGCGATTTCCCGCACCGTGGCCAGTCGAATCGTCATCGTGGTCCCGTCGTAGAGCGTCCGCGTCGAACCCTCCCGACACTCTACGTCACTGACCGCGCACCATGAACCGGAAGTCTGCCCGGCTACTGCACCACGGGGACTTTTGCTTACGCAGCCGATGCTGGACGTTCTGCGGTCTCGATGCGACTCCACGGCATCCGGTACGCGCGCGGCTTCCGTTTCGTGTGTTCTTCGAGGTATCCGCGCGCGACTAGTTGCCGCAGCGACTTGAACACCGTATTCGGTTTCAGCCGCATCTCGGACGCGAGCGAGTCCGTTTTCACCTCGCGGAAGTGCGTCACGTCGAGCCGCTTCCCGAGATGCCACATCACGAGCCGTGCGGCATGCGGGAGTGACACGTCATCGAGCGCCTGGCTGATCGCGGGAGCCGACAC
>JBEBIR010000094.1:0-9581 GCA_040080315.1 Gemmatimonas sp. | reverse complement strand
TACGGTTCGACGCGAACAACTTCGAGTTCCGATGGGCTCGACGCGTCCGCGCGTTCGGTCGGAGTCGGTGCGCTCACGGCTTCACCGGTGATGGACGCACGTACGCTGAAGGCACAGGGTCCCAAGGCGACGCGCCGCGCGCCTTTGCAAATCCCAACGAATCGAGCTGATGCATGAAGGTCCGATCGAAGAGCTTCTCGGCGCCTGGTACGAGTGCCTGTTCAGCGGGCAACGTCGCTACACGAAACTCCACACGCAAACCGGTGCCCCCGGTGGTGACCGCGCGCGCCAGCGCATCCAGCAGTTCCAGTGTCTGCGGCTGATGCGCGTAAAACAGCATATAGTTCGCGCGCGTGGCGATCTGTTTGCGATTGGACGGCGGAATGATCTTGGGCTCCGCGTGCGACCACATGTTCATCAGGACATACACACGAACCGTGACCCCGCGCAGGCCGCGGTCCGCCAGCAACTGCGCCAACCGCTGATAGTCAGCGAATGCCAACAACGGCAACACATTGCTGACCACGCCGCCATCGCCATGCAGGTGCCCGTCTACCATGACCGGCGGAAAGATCCCCGGAATGGCGGTCGCCGCCTTGAGCAGCATCCGACTGCGTGCCAAACCCGACGCCGTCGTGTCGAGCACATCGTTCAGCGACCACGTGCGCCCGGTTCCCAGATCGTAGTCGGTGGTCCCAAACACCATTTGCCGATCCGCGGAGAATGCGCGGCGCAGTTCGTCACGAAAGGTGCCACTGACACTCCGTTCCAATTCACGGTCGTAGCGCGACGTGTTCACGATGCCGCCGGTGCGCTTCAGCCAGAACCACCAGTCGAACGACGGCGCCACACGCTGCTGCGCCTGTCGATAGAGCTCGCTGAGCGTGTCGATCGCCGCTGCGGTACCGAGCAGCGCGTACGGTGCCTGCAGCGCGCCCGTGCTGATTCCGGTCACCAGATCGAACACGGGAAGACTCGCGTCGGCTCGTGAGCGCCACCCTCGCAGGAATCCGGCGCCGAACGCGCCGTTCTGACCGCCTCCGGACAGCATCAGCACATCAAGCGTTCGATCTCCGCGCGATACCGCGCGACGAACCAGTCGCACCAGCACGCTATCGCGCGTCGTCTCCTCGGCGTGACCCGCCGCCACCGCATCCTGCTGCAACTGCGCCAGCGTGGTTGGCGGTCGATGAATCGTCGCACAGCCCCACAGGAGCGGGGCCACGATCATCAGGGCCCGTGCCGTGTGCCATCTCATGCGGTTACGCCCACTCGCGATGCGTCGTTAACGGGCGACAACGGCGATGCACTCGATCTCCACACGGGCATTCAACGCGAGCGCGGTCGCTCCCAGCGCGCTACGCGCCGGAAAGTTCTTGGGAAAGTACGTCCGGTAGATGACGTTCATCGCGGGCCACTCCTTCATGTCCGCCAGAAACGCCGTGCACTTCACCACGCGATCCATCGATGAACCGGTCTTCGCCAGCACATCGGCGATGTTCTTGAGTGTCTGATGCGCCTCGGCCTCGATGCCGCCCGACACGAGCGCTCCGGTGCTGTCCGTGCCGATCTGTCCAGCGAGATACAGCATGTCACCCACTTGCACCGCCGGAGAGAACGGATTCGTTGGCGGACCGTACGGCGTCAGGAACGTGATCTTCGGCGGGCCCGCGACTTCCTTGTCGTCGGCGTCCGTGTCGGTGCAGGCGGACATCAGGACCGCACCCGCGCACAGCAGACCACAGAGCAGCTTCGTCGTCATGAAAACCTCGTCAATGGATCGTGGGCCTGCGTGTTCACGCCGCGTGCAGCGGCCACTGCTCAACCGTCCCCGACAGCGTGGCGCCGTTCAGGTCGAGATAAATTGTGCCATCAGACAGCGACAGCGAGAACTTCATGCGCCGTTCCAGCCGCTCACAGAATGCGGCGATCAGTTCACGATCGATCGCATACAATGGAATCTCGTCAGCGCGATGAATCCGCTCGCCAGCCCACTGCCGCTGCAACTGCAGGGGATCGCGATGCGTGTACACCGCCACGCGCGGCGACGCCTTGGCCGCCTTGTGCAGGCGCGCCGCGTCAGGCGCGCCGATCTCGATCCAGACCTGCATCGCGCCCGTCAGATCCCGCACCGCAATCGTGGGATCGTCCGCGTCGGACACGCCCTTGGAGAACACGATGCCTTCCGCATACTCCAGACAATAGGCGAACACGCGGGCGGTAAAGTACTCCGGTGATTCCGACGGGTGCATCGCCGCGCGCAGCGCCAACGTCTCGTAGCATCCACGATCCACGTTCGACAACGTGATGTCGAACGCGTACATCGTTGAGGTCAGCGCCATGACAACCCGCACACGCGTCCATCACCGCACATGCGTGAGCCACCCGAACGTGTCTTCGGCCCGCCCGTGCGCGATGTCCAGAAACGCGCGCTGCATGTGCTTGGTGATCGGGCCGGGCTTTCCGGCGCCAACGGTGATGCGATCCACGCTGCGGACCGGCGTGAGCTCCGCCGCCGTGCCGGTGAAGAACACTTCGTCGGCCGTGTACAGCATTTCACGCGGAATCGCCTGTTCGCGCACCGTCAGGCCTTCGCGCTTGGCCAGGGCAATGATGCTCGCGCGCGTGATGCCGCCTAGCAGTGAACCGTCCAGCGGCGTTGTCACCAGCGTGCCGTCCGCCACGAGGAACACGTTCTGTCCGGAGCCCTCGCTCACGGTGCCGTGCGTCGACAGCGCGATGCCCTCGGAATAGCCATTGGCGAGTGCTTCCATCTTGATCAACTGGCCACTCAGATAGTTGCCGGCAATCTTCGCCAGCGCCGGTACGGTGTTCGCCGCCATGCGGTGCCAACTGGACACACAGGCGTCGACGCCATTCTCCAGTGCCTCGTCGCCCAGGTATGCGCCCCACGGCCAGCATGGGATGTACACCTCGATCGGACTTTCGAATGGCACCATTCCCGCGGCACCATAGCCCCGCACCACCATCGGACGGATGTAGCACGCCTCAACGCCATTGCGCACGACCAATTCGCGACTCGCCGCGATCAGGTCGTCGATCGAGTACGACAAATCCATTCGATAGATCTTCACCGAATTGACCAGCCGCGTGAGATGTTCACGCAACCGGAAGATCGCCGGACCCTTCGGCGTGTGATAGCATCGAATGCCTTCGAAGGCCGCCGACCCGAATTGCATCGAGTGGCTGAGTACATGGACCTGCGCGTCCGCCCAGCGGATGAAGCCGCCGTCCTTCCAGATCCACTGGGTTTCCTCGATACGACTCATGCGACGCTCGGTGAAGAGGGGAAGAACTACAATAGCGTATTGACCGTGCCACCATCGACCAGGATGGCCTGCCCGGTCATGAAACCGGCGCCCTGCGACGAGAGAAACGCGATCGTCGCCGCCAGTTCCTCGGGGCGCCCGAGGCGTCCAGCGGGCGTTTGACCGATCCATCCGGCGTACACGGCATCCCGGGTTGCACCCGTGCGCGTGGTCGTCGCCGCGGCCAGCGACTCCAGACGTTCCGTTGCGGTGAACCCCGGCAGCACCGAATTCACCGTGACGCCATCAGACGCCACTTCGTTGGCCAGCGTGCGCAGATATCCGGTCACGGCGGCACGCAGACTGTTGCTCAGCACCAGTGACGCCACCGGCTCCTTCACCGCCTTCGACGTGATACTGATGACTCGTCCCCATTTCCGGTCGCGCATGCCCGGCACGAACGCACGCGTCAGCTCGACCACACTGCGCAGCAACAGTTCGCTGGCTTGCGTCCACGCGGCCCAGCTGTGCTCCATCGCGGGACCCGTCGGCGGGCCGCCCGTGTTGGCGATGAGAATGTCAACCCGACCGTATCGACCGGTAGTTTCGCGGATGACGGTCTCAATCCCCGCGGTCGTTGACAGATCGGCCGCCATCGAAAGCACGGGTCCACCAAGCGCTTCCAGACGCGCCGCCGCCGCCGCGATGGACGTCGCATCGCGCGAACAGATGGCGAGTGCACACCCCTCGCGCGCCAACGCCTCGGCCGTCGCGTACGCGATGCCTTTGCTGGCCCCGCACACCAGCGCCACCTTCCCCGCTATGCCCAGATCCATCGGTCAGCGCGTTCCGCGCAGATAGGCATCGCTGCCGTCCAACCAGTCCTGGCGCGGCGGATCGAACACGTCCACATCCAGCGTATCCTCCAACGCTTCGGCGCGATGGCGCACATGGCTGGGGATCACCAGTACGTCGCCAGCGTGAACGTCGGTGTACGTCTCACCGGGCGCATCCGCATGCTCGCCAATCCAGAAACGCAGCACGCCGGAAAGAATGTAGGTGAACTGTTCATTGTGATGATCGTGTGCGGGCACGATAGCGCCTTTCTTGAGGTGCACGTGCGCCAGCATCATGCGCTCGGAGTAGATGAGCTGACGACTGATCAGCGGTGACAGTGCTTCGAGCGGAACGTCGCTCCAGGAATGTTTGCGGACTTCGGGCATGATCGGCTGGCTAAGAGTTGCTGAGAGTGGAGTCTTGCTTCACATACACCGGCGTGTTCGCGAACTGCGGTTGCATCAGCTCGCCCACCAGAAACCGTGCCAGCGCAACCCGCGAACAGCGGCTGCCCAATCCCACCTTGACCGTCGGACCGGCGTCAACATTGCTGTTCGCATCATCCGTCAAACGCGGCGGCTTGACGACCACCCACGACAGGCGGCTGCTGCGCACCAGTCGCTCCTGCTCATCGCGATCATCCATGGCGTCGGCTTGCCCGGTGCGACGCAAACCGAATGACAGCAGTTTGAGACCCAGTCCGACGTTGCCCGGCAGCGCGCCAATCATTGCTCCGGTCTGACAGATGATTCGCGGAACCTCCTGGGTGCGCATGCCCGCGATGATGGCTTTGGTGGCCTTGGCACAGAACACCTTGGGTGTCGACTGGTGCGGGCCGAAGAGCACCACGGCCGCGTCCGCACCGCGCAACACTTCGCGCACGGCAGTCGGATCGCTCAAGGCACCGACCACTACGGTCGCGGTATCTGGTGATGGATCAGCGGGCGCCGTTCGATAGTGCAGGCGTTGCAGCAAACCCGCTTCCGCCGCGACCTGCACGAACGCCCGACCCGTGCGCCCTGACGCGCCAAACACGGCGACAATCATTGGCGCGCCGCGGCGATGGAATCCGCCAGATGACGCGCGCTTTCGTACGACGCGCCATCGGGGCGCCACGTAGTGAGCGAATCGGTGCCGCGATAGCCGAAGCGCAAACCATTGCACACGGCCCACCGCCCCGCCCCATCGGGTATCACGTCCCACTCAAGCACGTCACTCCGGACGCGCTGACGTGCCACGAATCGGTTGGTCGCCCGTCGATCAATATCCTGTTCGGCCACGGTCACGACTTCCGCGCGACTGACAATGGTGTCACCTCGTGCCTCGAACGCGAGCAAGGTATAACCAGCGAGCATGGTAGTCGGAAAATAGGATTGGCCGCCCTCGCCGCACGCACCAAGCGTGTCGAGGACGACCGGATCCAATGAGGATTCGCGAGAGGCATCAAGAAACGCGCGCATCACACGCTGGGCCGTCGCCAGCTGTGCGGAGTCTGGTGTCGCCACCGCCGCCGCGACGGTCGCGGGTGCCCCGATCTGGCGTCCAATGTCCGGCGCCACGTCCCCGCGACACGCCGAGCACACGACGACCAGCGAACTCCCAAATCCGGTGATGACGCGCATGCAACAAGTTGCACCCCCGATGCGCCTCGCGGGAGCGCCGCGACCAGACGAGATTTCCCCATCCTGCTGCACGTCAGTCCTTTCAGCCCTTCATCGGAATCTGCCCGCAATGTCGTCGTCGTCCGCTCAGCCCCGAGTCCCGTCCGATATCGAAATTGCGCAAGCCGCACGGATGCGTCCGATTACCGAGGTCGCCGCCGATATCGGTCTGGCCCCCGACGACATTGATCAGTACGGGCGCTACAAGGCCAAACTGCCCCTCGAGCTCGCCGCCCGACCTGCCAAGGGACGCTTGGTACTCGTCACTGCCATCAGTCCGACACCCGCTGGCGAAGGCAAGAGCACCGTGAGCGTCGGCCTTTCACAGGCACTGCGACGGCTTGGGAAGAATGCGATCCTGTGCATGCGCGAGCCCAGTCTGGGACCGGTGTTCGGCGTGAAAGGTGGTGCCGCCGGCGGCGGGTACTCGCAAGTGCTGCCGATGGATGACATCAATCTGCATTTCACCGGTGACTTCCACGCCATCGCCAGCGCGCACGCGCTCTTGTCGGCGCTCATGGACAATCACCTCTATCACGGCAACGCCCTCGGCCTCGACGCCAAGCGAATCACTTGGCCACGCACCATCGATATGAATGACCGGGCGCTGCGTCAGGCCATCATCGGCGTCGGTACCGGCAACGGTGCGGTGCGTGAGGAACGCTGGGTGATCATTCCCGCCAGCGAAGTCATGGCCATTGTCGCCTTGGCATCCAGTGCCGCCGATCTGGAACAGCGCCTTGGCAACATCATTGTTGGTGCAACCGCCGGCAGTGCCAAGCAGCCAGTGCGTGCGCGAGATCTGGGCGCCACCGGCGCGATGACGCTGCTGCTGAAGGATGCCCTGCGCCCCAATCTCGTGCAAACGCTGGAAGGTGGACCGGCACTCATTCACGCCGGACCCTTCGGCAATATCGCGCACGGTTGCAATAGTCTGATCGCCACACGCAGCGCGCTGGCATTGGGCGACATCGTCATCACCGAAGCCGGCTTCGGATCAGATCTCGGTGCGGAAAAATTCTTCGATATCAAGTGCCGAGCCGGCGGCCTTCGACCCGAGGCCGCGGTGCTGGTGGCCACCGTGCGCTCGCTCAAGATGCAGGGAGGAATGCCCAAGAACGCACTCGACCAGGAAGATCTTGGCGCACTTGAGCGCGGACTGCCGCACCTCGCACATCACATCGCCAATGTGCGACAGTTTGGAGTGCCCGTGGTGGTGGCCGTCAATCGACGACTCACCGACACGGCCGCCGAAGTCGCGATGGTCATGGACTACTCCGCGAAACTCGGCACACCGGTCACCTTGTGCGACGTCTGGGCCAAAGGCGGCGAGGGGGGCGAAACGCTGGCGAACGAAGTGGTGCGGCTTCTGGCAGAAGGGACAGCCGACTTCAAGCCACTGTACGATGCGGAGCGTCCGATCCGCGAGAAACTCGATACCATCGCCACGCGTGTCTATGGCGCGGATGGCGTTGACATCACGCCAAGCGCGCAACGCGCGATCGACTATCTCGAGTCGATCGGTATGGGCACCACGCCCGTGTGCATTGCCAAAACGCAGTACTCGCTCACCGATGATGCGACGCGGCTCGGCACGCCCAAGGGATTCCGACTCACGGTGAATGACGTGTACGGATCAGCCGGCGCCGGATTCGTGGTCGCGAAATGCGGAGACATCATGACGATGCCGGGACTGTCGAAGAAGCCGGCAGCGGAAGGAATGCGGTTGGCCGCTGACGGGCGAATCGAAGGGCTGAGCTAGCCGTCTCCCGTCCTTACTTCGACCATCGCCTGTCCACGGGTAATATCGAGCACCGCGCGTTGCAGCCCCGTCGCATGCTCCTCGGGGCACCGCAGATGCAATTGCACATCCACGCCGAAGGTTTCGTCGACCACGTCGACTTCGAATGCCGGAAACAGTTGCCGGACGGCGTCGATTGAAGGGTATCCCATGCGCACGATCAGCTCGACGCGTGTCACGCGCATCGTTCGGGGCGCGGTTTCGAGCGCCTGCTGAACCGCGGCGCCGTACGCTTTCACCAGTCCACCGGTTCCCAACTTCACGCCACCGAAGTAGCGCGTCACGACAGCGGCGATGTCACCCAGTCCGCTGTGCTGCAATATCGTGAACATCGGGCGTCCCGCCGTCCCATGCGGTTCGCCATCGTCACTGAGCCCGATGCGATCACTGCTGCCGGGCGTGCCAACCACAAACGCCCAACAATTGTGCGACGCGTCGGGAAACTCGCGTTGCATCTCGCGGATGAACAGCTGTGCGTCGTCCACCGACGGCGCGGGCGCAATCGTGCAGATGAAGCGACTGCGATCGATCACCAACTCCGTGCGATGTCGACCCGCGGGAATCGGATAGCGCGGTGTTGGCGTCGGGCGTTCAGTCACGACCCGGTCGACGCGGCCCACGGCGCGCCGACGACGCCGAACCACCGCGACTCGGCGCACCGGTCGGCTTGGATTCCGCATACGGAGAGGCCTTTGGCGCGGGCCGCGCCGCTGGTTTCGCCGCGCTGTGACGAGACGATCCGCCGGCTGGGGCGGTACCACCGCGACGCGCCAACTTCGCAGCGGCCCGTGCGCGATCGTCTGCCTTTTTCTTGCGAATCTCCGCAATGCGCTCAGCGATCGGCACCTCAAGCTTCGCCTGCGGCTTCGCGTAGTAGTCAAAACCCGGCACGGTGATACGCGGCAACTGCTTGCCGATCGCACGTTCGATCTGCTTCAGTTCGCCCTCTTCCTCCGGCGACACGAAGGTGAACGCTTCCCCGGTTTGCTCAGCGCGGGCTGTGCGTCCCACACGGTGGATGTAATCATCCGATGCCACCGGCACGTCGAAGTTGACGACATGTCCCAATGACTCCACATCGATACCGCGTGCCGCGATGTCGGTGGCCACCAGCACCTGATACGCACCGTCCTTGAATCCGGCCAGCGCCTGCGTGCGCTGCGACTGCGAACGATTGCCGTGAATGCGCTCGGCCTTGATGCCATTCGTCACCAGCTGCGACGCCAGTCGATTGGCGCGATGCTTGGTGCGTGTGAACACAAGTGCTTGCGGCATGTCCCCGCGCTTGAGCAGCTCCACCAGGAGCGCGCTCTTGAGCTCTTGTGCCACCGGATACACGGCCTGCGTGATGCCCTTGGCCGGAGCCGATTGACGCTGAAGGTTGAGCGTCACCGGTTTGTTCAGCATCTCCTGTGACAATGCGGCAATGGGAGCCGGCATCGTCGCGCTGAAGAACAACGTCTGTCGTTTCCGGTTCGGCAGGTGTCGCAGGATCTTCTTGATCTCGGGCAGGAACCCCATGTCCAGCATGCGATCGGCCTCGTCCAACACCAGGAACTCAAGCTGATCGAGTTTTGCGTATGGTTGCCGGAAGTGATCCAGCAATCGTCCCGGTGTCGCGACCACCACATCAACGCCCGTCCGGAACGCGTGTTCCTGGGGGCCCATACCCACCCCGCCAAACACCGCCGCGGCGGTGAGCGGTGTGTGGATCGCGACGTCGTTCAGGCTTTCGTGAATCTGCGCCGCCAGTTCGCGCGTGGGCGTGAGCACCAACGCGCGCGTCACGCCGCGCGGCTTGGCCATCAGTTGATGCAGGATTGGCAACAGAAACGCGTAGGTCTTCCCGCTGCCGGTCATGGCGCAGGCCAGAATGTCGCGACCCTCCAGTCCCGGTGGAATCGCGTCCGCCTGAATGGGCGTTGGACGGGCAAACCCCAGCTCCTTGAGACCACGGTGCAAGCTGGGATGCAGCGCGAAGCTGGTAAAAGTCGGCATTGGGCTCAAAGTCGG
>JBEBIR010000747.1:0-2109 GCA_040080315.1 Gemmatimonas sp. | reverse complement strand
GGTCCGTTCCATGCGCTGCACGTCGCGACGGGCTCGGCGGCGGAGCGACTGCTCGCGGCCGGCGCGATTCCGGACGCCTGTGCCGCCGCGCACCTGGACCAAGTTGAGTGGCTGACGACGATGCTCGCGGCCGACCCAAGCCGCGCTATGGAACGTGGCGGCGATGGACAGACGCCACTGCACTTCGCGCGCTCACAACGTGTCGTCGATCTGTTGCTTGACGCCGGCGCCGACATTGATGCTCGTGATGTGGATCATCGCGCGACACCGGCTGAGTGGATGCTGGATCGATCTCGCGGCGCCGGGCGCTATGATTTGGCACACTATCTCGTTCAGCGAGGCGCGGGCGTCGATATCTTCCTGGCCGCAGCGCTGGGACTCACAGAACGCGCTCGCACGATGGTGCAACGCGACCCCCCGCTGCTCGATGAACAGACGGGACGGGGGCGCTACGCCGACGTGCCGCCAAGCAGTTCGCACATCTACCTCTGGACGATCGGCAGCAACCGCTCGCCGTTGGATGTCGCGGCACAATTCGGACATGATGACACTGTCGCCGCAATGCTGCCGCTCGCGACGCCTGTGCAGCGCCTGCGATTCTGCTGTCGTCGCGCGGATGCAGAAGGCGCACGAATGCTGCTGCGCGAGCACCCCAACATCGTCGCGTCGCTCGGCTCTGACGATCAGCGGGCCATCACCGACGCCGCGTGGGATGGCAATGCGCACGCGGTGGCGCTGATGCTCGAGTTGGGCTTCAACCCCGCAACACCCGGACAGGATATGGGAACGGCACTGCACTGCGCATCGTGGCAAGGATCAGCATCAACTGTCGCCGCAATTCTCGCCGTTCCCGCCGGACAGGCGCTCATCACTCATCGCGAGGCGCATCACGGGAGCACGCCGCTCGGCTGGTGCTGTCACGGGTCGTTGCACGGACCGCAAGGGGCTGAGTTCGCGCAGGTCGCGCAGTTGCTGCTCGATGCCGGAGCTCCAATCGAGTCGTTCGAGGCATCCGACGAGGTAGAGGCGATACTCGCTGAGCGGAGCCTCTAGGCCTGCGCAGCGCACGCCTACTCCAGCACCAGAAACGTCCCCGACATCCGCTCCGCCAGCCCTCGCGACGGCGACCGCATGCTCATGACGATTGCCACCAGCCACCACACCAACACGATCACGGCGCAGATCACCATCGCCTGCGCGAGAGCCGTCGCCGCAAGCACCTGTGCCAGCATCAAGACCACGACACACCCCACCAGCGCCGACCAGTTCAGAATGTTCCGCGCCAACAGCCGCCAACGACTCGCCGGCGCACCGTCCGCCGTCACAATCTCCAACTGAAAGCCGCGCAAGAACGGGCCGCGGCGAACAAACACACCGACCAGCACCGCCGCGATCGCACCAAAGAACAGGGAGAACACGGCCATGGTCAGCGGTATCATCGTCAGCGCGTCGGTATCACTGTTTCCCGGCACGCGCCCCTTCCACACACTGTCAACCAATATGCGGGCCTCGCGCGCCGTCACCGAATCGACCACCCGATTGCGCGCCAGAATTGCCACCCGTCGCCGCTTGTCACGCGTCGAGCTCCCGAACACGGTAGTCATCACGGTATCGCGCGCGCGAATTCGCAGCGCCGTCGCCATGTACGCCTCGGCGAGCCGACGCTGCCGACGCAGCGTATCAATCGGTGTCGTCGTGTCGCGCACCGTTTCCGAGAGCAGCCCCAGAGACCGCAACGCCCCATTCATCCGCGCTCGGCTCGTTGGATTCGCGGCAAGCGCCGTGTCCGGTACTGAACGCACGCTATCCGCCACGAACGACGTGAGACCCGCGACGACAAAGCCCGCCTGATCAGACTTCACCGCCTGGCGGATCGAAAGCCACACGACCAGGGATAGCCCAACCAACGGCGCCAGCGTCGCCACGATCAGAGCGCCTCGACGCAATCGCGAGACCGTCGCCACTCGTCCACGCGTCGCCTGCACGATCGACAAGAGTTCGGTTGGACGCTTCGACGCGCGCGCGTGCTCGATGGCCAGGGTGGCGTGACGCGGCAGCGGTGCGTCGCGCCGACTCGCGCCGGCGATGCGGTCCAGCAGTCCGCCCACG
>JBEBIR010000746.1:0-2117 GCA_040080315.1 Gemmatimonas sp. | reverse complement strand
TGAGCCGTCCGTGGGTGGTCGTCGGCAGTGACGCCGGCGGTCACGATCCCGACACGACTACCGCGTTGGTGCATCCGCGCGCGTACGGCACCTTCTCTCGCGTGCTTGGCAAGTATGCGCGACAGGAGGCGCTGTTCTCGCTTGAGGACGCCGTGCGCAAGATGACGTGGTCGACGGCGCAGATTCTGGGTCTCCGTGACCGCGGGCTGGTGAAGGAGGGCATGTTCGCCGACCTCGTGGTTTTTGACGCGGCCACGATCATCGATCAAGCGACGTTTACGGCGCCACATCAACTGGCCACTGGTGTGCGTGACGTGTTCGTCAACGGAGTTGGCGTGTGGCGGAACGGAAAGCACACCGGCGCGAAACCTGGGCGCGCACTGCGCGGCGCCGGCTATGAGGGAAATCATTGATGCGTGCATGTTCGGCCGTACGGTGGGGCTCCCTGTTCCTGGGCCTTGGCGCGATGACCGCCGCCTGTCGCCCCAAGACGACCACCGCGTCCGACGCCGTCCTGCAGTTCTACACCGTGCGCGATGCGCTTGGCGGCTCCGGTGCGCCGTCGGCGAAAGAGTTGGCGGCGCTGCGTCCCTACATTGCCGACACTCTGGCGCGCGGACTCACGCTCGCCGATTCGTTGCGACAGGCCGACATCGCGCGAGCACCGGACGAAAAGCCGCGCTTTGTTGAAGGCGACTTGTTCTCGAGCATGTTCGAAGGCCCCACTGCGCATCGAGTGATGCCGCCGCTCGCGACGGTCCCGGTGCTGGTGCCGGTCGAGTTCACCAACGACAGCCAGCGTCCCGTCGTGCGGTGGACCGATACCGCGGTCGTCATCTGGCACGACGGACACTGGCAGGTGCAGGATGTGCGCTATGGCGGCACGTGGGCCTTCGGGAACAAGGGGTCGCTGCTGCGTGCCCTGTTCTCAACCCCGTAGGCGCTTACACGCGACGCGTTCGCCATCCTCCGCGCCGAAACATCACGAAGCTGACACCGGCCAGCAGTGAATACGCCGCGGTGATCGCGATGAAGATGGCATGTGAGCCCATCGGCGAGTACGTCGACAGCAGCCACGCAAACGGAAGTTCAAACACCCAGAAGACCGCGATGTTGATGCGCGTTGGCGTGGCCGTGTCACCGGCGCCGTTAAACGACTGCGTGAGTGTCATGCCGAAGGCGAACAGCGGGAACCCAAACGCGATCACACGAAGCCCGTAGACGGCGACCTCGGCCACCGCCGGATCGCTCGTGAAGGCACTGACGATCGGCTTGGCGAAAAGTACGAATCCCAATCCCATCAGCCCCAGAAACACCACGTTGTATCGCGCGGCAGTCCACACCGCCTGCGCCGCGCGATCCGGATTCTTCGCGCCAAGCGCTTGCCCTACCATTGTCGCGGCGGCGTTCCCGAGACCCCACGCTGGAAGCAGCGCGAACACCACCACTCGAATGGCAATCGTGTAACCGGCCATGGCGGCGCTGCCGAATGCGGCGATCAGTCGGATCAGTACGATCCAACTCAGACTGCCCACCAGCACCTGAAACGTTCCGTTGAGCGACATGCGCAGCATGCGGACCATGGTGTCCAGCTCGATCACCAGATGATGGCGCTGCACGCGCAGATGCCCGCTGCCACGGAACAATCGCGACAGCGCGTACGCGAGTCCAATGCCGCGACCGATGGTGGTCGCCACGGCCGCGCCGGTTACGCCCAGGCGAGGAAACGGTCCGACGCCGAAAATCAGGATCGGTCCCAGCACGATGTTGATGCCGTTCGCCAACCAGAGGACGCGCATCGATACGGCCGCGTCGCCCGCGCCGCGAAACGTGGCGTTCACCACAAACAACAGGAACGCGGTCCAACTGCCGCCCAGCATCACCCGCGCGAAGGTGGTCCCGGTGGCGAGCACGTCGTCACTGGCACCCATCACGCGCAGCAACGACGGCGCGAACAACGCCCCCAGCACGGACAAGGTGATTGCGATCGCAGCGCCGAGGACGATGACCTGCACGGCAGCGCGCCCGGCACCATCGGCGTTCTTCTCGCCAATACGCCGTGCCACGATGGCCGTGCCTGAAATCGCCAGACCCATTGCGAGCGTGTAGACCACGAT
>JBEBIR010000745.1:0-2117 GCA_040080315.1 Gemmatimonas sp. | reverse complement strand
CAGCGCGTGACCAACCGCCGCACTGGCGGCGCAGAGCGCGGTCAGATCGGCGCCATCGGCCGTTGACGGCGTCCCGACACAGATCAGCGTGATGTCCGCGCCGGACACGGCCTGGTCCAGATTGTTCGTGGCGCGCAAGCGTCCCTGATCGACCACACGTCGCAGTAACGGTTCGAGCCCCGGCTCATGAAACGGTGGTGCACCGTTCGAAATCGCCCCGACACGCGAGGTGTCGATGTCGACGATGCACACATCGTGACCGACGCTGGCCAGCACCGTACCACTCACCAACCCCACGGGTCCGCCGCCTATGATCGCAACGCGCATCAAACGGCGCGCTCCTTGACCCAGCGCAGTGTTCGCTGAATTCCCTCCTGCAGCGAGAGCCCCGGTGCGAAGCCGAGTTCCCCGCGTGCCTTGCCCAGGTCCGGACAGCGGCGTTGCGGGTTGTCCGTGAGGTAGTGTGGATCCGCGCTCTTGGCGAATGTCACGCCGGTGCCGCTGAGCCCGGACACGACGTCGGCGACCTGTCGAATGCTGACCTCGACGTCGTTGCCGATGTTGTAGGCCTCACCCGGCCGTCCAACCAGCATGGCGAGATAGAATCCCGCGACCGCGTCGCTGATATAACAGAACGAGCGGGTGGCGCGCCCGTCGGACAGGAGAACCAGCGGCTGCTGATTCACCGCCGCCGTGATGAGATCGGGAAGAATGCGTCCGTCATCGATGCGTTGTCCGGCACCAAAAACATTGAACGGGCGAACGACCCGAATCGGGAAGCCGAATTCCTGATGATAGACGACCGCGAGGGTCTCGCCGAAGCGCTTGGACTCATCGTAGCACGCGCGTGGCCCGGTGCACGAGACGTACCCGCGATAATCCTCGCGCGTGGGAATGTGCGCCGGATCAGGGTCGCCGTAAATCTCGCTGGTGCTGAAGTAGAGAAAGCCTCGCAGATCAGACTGCGCGCGTGCCAACTCGAGCATTCGCCGCAACCCCCACACGTTCACATCTGCGGTTTGGAGCGGCTTGGCGCGGTAGACGATCGGAGACGCGATTCCGGCCGCATGGATGGCGTAGTGGAACGGCTCCCCGATCTCGACGTCCCGACTGATATCGGCGTTCAACACCCGCACGTTCGGGTCATGCGCCATGGACTGCACCCGCGCCGGAACACCGGTCACGAAGTTGTCGACGATAATCACGCGGGTCGGTCGCGCAAATCGCGAGCGGTTGAGGTGCAAGAGCACGTCCACCATGGCGGCGCCGAGGAAGCCAGCCCCGCCACTCACCAGCACGGTGCTCCCCTCAAGGGCATCGGCCGCCACGCCGATAGCCGTGGCCGCGCGTGCGGCGTCCTCCTCCAGGACCTGGCTGCCACGAGGGGATCCGGGGGGGACGGTGCCAGTGGGCGATGCTGCGTGCGTCTGCGACATGACCGGACAATTCGTGTTGAGGTGTTGGGCAAGCAAGAAGGTCGGGCGACTCCCCGACAACGGACGTCGGAAGGGTGCCGAACGCCACGCCTTGACCCGTTGGACGCGCCGAATTCAGCAAAGGTGACCGAAATGTTGCGTCCTGCAGTCCCACTACGGAACTTGCATTGCGGGAGACGCCGGTCGCTAGGCGTAACTTTTCGGCGCGTCCAGAGTCTCCCTACCGTCGAGCGTCAGTTCGATCGGACCTCTGTATCACTCAGTCAGCGAATGCCTTCGATGCCGATTCCTCCGGCTCCTGTAGATCGAGACACCGGCGTCCCCGAAATCTCCCTCGTCATGCCGTGCTATAACGAGGAGGCGATTGTCGGACAGACGATTCGTCGCACCCTCGCGGCGTTTCGTGAGTCCGGTCATCGGCTCCAACTGGTCGCCGTCGACAATGGCTCCAGTGACCGAACCGGTGAGATCATTCGCGAGTTTGTAGACGCGGGCTATCCGGTGGTCGCCGTGCGGGTGGAGCAGAATAAGGGATACGGCTTTGGCATCCTGAGCGGGATTCCCGCCGCGACCGCGCCCTGGATCGGCTTCATTCCCGCCGACTCACAGGTGGATGCCCACGAGACCGTGCATCTGTATGAGGAGGCCTTGGCGTGTGAGGAGCCGGTTCTGGCCAAGGCC
>JBEBIR010000744.1:0-2135 GCA_040080315.1 Gemmatimonas sp. | reverse complement strand
ATGGAAGACATGTTTCGCCGTGCCGCCGTCGACCGTTGGTACGTCGTGGTGCCCCCGGACAATATCCCGAGCACCATCTTCGTCCAACGGTGCGGTGCATTGCATGCGGGAACGGCGACGGCGCAAGGCAAGGAGATGCGGTACTACGTCAAGCAGATGCCCGCGCCGCCGCCTTGATGCGCAGCGAAATCCCGGTGGCCCCCCACTGCAGGCGCAACGTGGCGTCTTCGCGCAACACCACCGGAAAGTGATACGTCAAGGTTTCCAGGTGCGACGCGGAGTCCGCCGCCACGTCAATGCGCAGGGCGTCCTGCGCGCGACCGGGATACGGCGTGTGTGATACGCCGACGGCGCGACTCAGAATGAATGTCCACGGTCTCGACGCGCGTGGAATCAGCCACGTCGTATACGTCCCCGCTTTCACTGCCTGACCTTCGAGCACGACATCCCGGCTGAAGGCAATCTGCGTGGCGTTGTCCGCACCGGGATGCCACACACTATCCCATGGCACCAGCGCGCCGAAGAGGACGCGCCCGCGCGCGGTCGGTCGGCCATACTCGATGGTGATCTCAGTGAAGGCCACGGTCTGGCTGATCTTCCCGCGCTGGCTGAAGGGATACATCTGCGCCTGGCAGGGTAGGGCGGTCGCCGTGGCGACAAGCACGAGTGTGAGCAGTGTGGCGCGCATGGGCGGTGGGCGTGTCCGGTGGGGGCGACGTGCACGGGTGAACTTACTGTGCCACTCAGAAACGTGCGCTGCACTGGACGCGACCTCGGTCCGGTCTGTCTATTTGAGGATCACTCTCATCGGAGCCCTGGTGTCTGACAAGCCCGCCCGTCGACAGTTCCTGTCACACCTCGCCGCCTCCAGCGCGTTGGTCGCCGGCATCGTGCCGTCGTTCCGCGTCGATGAGGCGCTCGCCGGTTTGGTGGACGGCAATCTGTTCGCACCGAAACCGGATGATTCGGATGCGAAAGTGTTTGCGGCCGCGCGCAAGCAGTTCCTCTTTCCGACCAACGTGACGTACTGCAACACCGGTACACTTGGCGCGTCACCGCGCGAAGTGATGGCGGCGTTGGTTGGCGGACTGCAGAGCCTGGAGCGCGACTTGCCTGACTGGCCGTATTTTCAGGCCGACGGTGAGCCGCTCACAGGGTATCAGCAACTCGTCGACTTTCGCACGGAAGCGGGAGCATTCATCAACGCTCCAGCAAACGAGATCGCGTTCACGCAGAACGCGACCGTCGGCATGAGCATGTTGGCCAACGGACTCGATCTCGCATCGGGCGACGAAGTGGTCACCACGGATCAGGAGCATTCCGGCGGCATTGGCGGGTGGCAGTTGCGCGGCAAGCGACATGGCATAGTGGTCAAGGAGATTCCGATGGCGGCGGCGTTTGCGAAGGGGCCAGAGGCGATCCTTCAGGCCTTCGCCGACGCGATCACGCCGCGCACGCGGGTGGTGATGTTCAGCCAGATCACCTCCGGTCTTGGTGTGCGACTGCCTACGCGCGAGCTATGCACACTGGCGCGCGAGCGCGGTGCGCTCTCGATCGTCGATGGCGCGCAGGCCATTGGACAAATCGCAGTCGACGTCAAGGAACTGGGCTGCGACGCGTATGTCGCGAGTCCTCACAAGTGGCTGCTGGCGCCGAAGGGCACGGGAATTCTCTACATCACGAAGGCCCTGCAACCGCGCGTCTGGAGTACACTTGCCAGCGGCGGCTTCGATGATGACACCGCCGGCGCATTTCGATTCATGCACTACGGCACCGGCAGTTTGCCGGTCATGTTCGGGCTGCGCGCAGCCATCAGGTTCATCAGCCGCATTGGCATCGAGCGCATAGAGCGCTGGGACCGCATGCTGACGACGCGACTGCGCGACGGGCTGGCGCAGATTCCGTTGGCGCGCGTGGTGTCGCCGACCGATGCGCGGCTGGCAGCCGGCATCACAACGTTTTCATTCAACGGCCAGCCGGGGCGCGATCTACAGAATGCGCTGTGGGAGCGAAAGATCCGCGTCAGGGCGCAAGGCGGGAGTCGAGGGGTTCGGCTGTCGGCACATCTGTACGTGAACCCGGCGGATATCGATCGGGTGTTGGAGGTGACGGCGGCGATGCGGAAGGTTGGATAG
>JBEBIR010000743.1:0-2138 GCA_040080315.1 Gemmatimonas sp. | reverse complement strand
GTATCGTCCCGGTGGATGCCGAAGGCGCGGACCTGACGGCATTCCTGCGCGGCCTGACGATGTCGCTGACCATTCACGATCGCTCAGCAGGTGACAGGACCCGCGCAGTCCAGCTCATCAACAAGACCAATCAGTTCAACCTGAATGGTCGGCGCGTGACGGATGACGAAGTCGCCGCGATCCTGGATGGCGGGGGCAGACTCTACACGTGCACGCTGAGTGACCGCACCGGCACGCACGGCGAGATCCTCGCCTGCCTGATCGACCACGCCGGTGTCGTTCGTTCACTCGTGATGTCGTGTCGTGTGTTCCAGCGACGCGTCGAGTATGCGTTCTTCGCGTGGCTCGGCGATCGACCGGGTGCGCCGAACCGGTTGGAGTTCGTCTCGACGCCCCGCAACGAACCGATCCATCAGTTCCTCGAGGACGCGTCGTTCGCATCATCGAGCGACGGCATGACCGCCATGGATGCGCGAGAGTTCGCGCAGGCGCACGCCGCTGACCTCACGCTCTTCACCTACACGGTGTCGCGCGAGACGTGAGGTGGCGGATCAGTCGGAATCGTAGCCGCAGAAGTCCCACCGCGCCGATTCGGTCAACTGCGGCTTGAGCGCGGCATCGCGCGTGTAGTAGAACGCCTGCCAGACACCGAGTCGGTATCGCAGCGTCGACGAGCGTTCGGCGATGGCGCGCTTCGTACCGGCGAAGCCCGTCCATTCCAGGAGATCGAGCGACGCGGCGCGGGCGTGCTTCCACGCCGCCGCGAGGAGCGACGTCGTGAGTGCTTCGTCGTCATCGACGCATTGCAGATCATGAACGACGTAGCTGTCGACGCCGAGTTTCGGATGTCCCTTTCGCACGAGTGCGGTATAGCCGGCAAGGACTCCGTCGCGATGTACCGCGAGGATCGTCGCATTCCCCGCGGCGATCATCTTCCCGTATCGCCAGCGAAGCGTCAGGTGGTCGCGGAACGCCACCAGCGTGCTCGTGCGGGCGCGGATCCGTTCCCAGAGATCGTCGAAGTCCGGCGCGGGCGAGTCAACGACGCGCACCGGGTACCGGGCGCGCGCACCGCTCCGGATCTTCACCGTCGACACCAACTGCATCCCGACGCCAACGGGCCATGCGAGGAGCGACGCCAGTGGGACACCGCGACGTGTCAGCCCTGCTTTGGCAACGCCTGTTCCGCGCAGCGCCCACAACAACGACACATCGTAGTCGGCTTGCGGGATGCGCGGCACCTTGAGCGTGTCCATGATCTTCGAGGTCACGGCCGACGCACTGCCATTCAGGTACAGGTCGATCCCGGGCTGCAGGAGCTGTTCACCGAAGAGACGAACCGACCCGGCGCGGTGCGCGGGATCGACGGCGGCGTTGCCGGCCGCGCACGCGCGCAACTCGCGCCCGGCGAGCGAGTACTTGGCCAGCACGCTCGAGATCGATCCGACGATCGCGCCATCGACTTCGAGAACGAAGCCGCGCGGCACACCCGCGAACTCCTGACGGTGCGGGTAGTCGTCCCACAAGGCATCCCACTGCTCGCGTGACCAGACAGGCATCCCGTTGCGCTGGAGGCAACTGACGATGCCTTCGAAGTCGGAGAGTTCGGTCGGGCGAACGTTGAAAGTCAAATCGGTGCGGCGGTTGTGGGGGTGCCAAACGCGTCGTGCGAGGTCGCAGAGCGGGGCTTCATACACGCGATCGCTTCGAAACCGCCGCCGCGCGATTCGCTCCCGTCATCGACGAACACGCGCACAGGTCGATTCGCCGGGGCGTTGAACGGGAATCCGATTTCGATGCATCCCGTAGGACAGGAATCTCGATCGGCGTCAGTACAGGATTCGGGAAAGTATACGTCGTGATCGCCGACCATGCGAGCACCGGCGAGCGGGCGTCGGCGGGTCCTCCGCCCCGCTGGCGCGCCTCGTGGGCCGTCCGGGGATGAGCCGAAGGGGCCCGGTGTATCGGCGCGGGTCGGCTCGCGAGAACGCCGCGTACTTCCGGGCAGCCATCAGGGAGGCGGGGTTCAGCCCCCTCGATGGTGACACGCCGATCGTGCCGATCATCATCGGCGAGACCGCCGACGCGATCCGGATGAGCGAGATGCTGCTCGACGAGGGGATCTTCGTGACGGGGTT
>JBEBIR010000742.1:0-2139 GCA_040080315.1 Gemmatimonas sp. | reverse complement strand
ACACGCGCGATGGCGTCCTGCTGCATGTCTGCTGACGTGCGTGCGGCATACGCCGCGCGACACGTTCCCTGCAGGGCGTCAACCCGTTGTGCGATTACCTCCGCTGCTCGCTCCCACGTCCACTGCGTGACCATGTCCTGTCGTGCCTGCTGACCAATCGCGCGCGCCCCATCGCGGTCATCGCACACACGCTGCAGCAACGCCACCAAGTGCGACACGCTCGGCGCTGCCCATGCCGTCTCGCGATACACGAGTGCGTCGGGATCGGTGGCCGCCACCAGACCGTCGACGTCGAGCAGGAGACTGTTGTCGTCGGTCATGTACTCCAGGTGCCCACTCCACCGAGTCGCGATGACCGGCAGTCCTGTGGCCATCGCTTCCATCAGGGGTCGGCCCCACCCTTCACCACGTGTGGGCGAGACGTACGCGTGAGCGGCGCGATACAGCGCCGGCATGTCCTGTTCCGCGACAAGCTCCGGAATGAGCACGATTGGAGCCACACTGTCGCGATGACGACCGCACGATTCGACCAGGAACGTGCTCACCGCATGCTCAAGCCATACCGCCGACTCTGCCGATGCACCAAAACCCGGCACGTAGGTACGTAGTACCAGGCTCACGTCGGCGTCGGCGTCGAACGCTTCTGCCCACGCCCGGAGCAATACATCCCATCCTTTTCGCTGTCGCCATTCAAACACGGACAGAAACACTGTTCGCCGAAGCCCCGCGATGGGATAGCACGGACCCTCGGGCGTGTACCGCGAACTGTCGACGCCGCCGGGTACCACATCGATCGGGATATGCACGCCGGCGCGTCGGAAGCTCTCGACATTGAACTGACTCGGGACCCACAGCGCATCCAGCGCATTGCAGCCGGCCACCCAAGCCGGTGGAAGCGCGTCGGTTTCAAACATGGTGCGACCGACAACGGCCGCCGCCGCCTCGGTTGGCACAAAGCCGTCGGCAACGAAGTGCTCAACCAGCAGGAACGGTGGTTTCACCAGGCGTTGCGCCTGCCGGTCCAGTGTCGCGGCCACCGATGGTGACAGCTGCGTGTGAAACTCGGGAATCTGCCGCTCCGCCACCGGACGCAGCACGACCGGAATGCCCGCCGCTTCGAGTGCGACCACCATGCCGCGCGCTTCATCGGCGTATCCGGTGGCTTCATAGATCGGCGCACACCACACCAACGGCATCGGCGTTGTCATGCGCGCGCGACCAGCAGCGCTTGCCGCAACGAATCGACGACACCAGTCCAGTCGCCGGATTTCGCCTGCCGAACTAAACGAACCGAGGGATACCAGGGTGTGGTCTCACCGTCGAGGCCCCATCGCCAATCCGGCACTCGCTGCAGCAACACCCACGTTGGTATTCCCATCGCGCCAGCCAGATGCGCGATACCCGTATCTGTCGTGACGAGGCCATCGAGTGAAGCCAGCCGATCGGCTGTCGACAACCAACTGGCTGTCAGTGGCGCCCGCGCCAAGCCGTGAACGGATACGTCACCCGCGTTTCCGAGCTGGAGCGACGTCCATTCAATTCCCGGAATATCGACAATCTCCTGCAACAGTGACGAATCGAGATCGCGTGTCAGACGCCCTGTGAACGATGGGTTACCCGCCCAGACCAGTCCCAGTCGACGCGCTTCCGAACGACGCGGCTCACGCGACGGTGGGTGCAACGTTCGCAGATACGGAACGCGCCAGCCGGCAACGTCATCGTGCAACCCCAGACGATGCGGTAAGGACAACATCGGCACGTGAAAATCAGTGACGGGTGGCGCGCCACGTGCCACGGCGTCGAGGCCACTCGCCGTCAACAACGACACGCAATCGATGTGGCACTCCACCAGCACGCGCCCGGCGCCGCGTGCGACGAGATGCTCCACGAATCGCACAAACTGGAACTGGTCACCAACGCCCTGTTCGGCAGTAACAAGCACCGACGATCCGTCGAGCGGCTCCCCATGCCAGGGGCGTGCTCCCGTGTCGGGCGTCGGGAGTGGTCGATGCTCGAATGCCGCCCATCCCTCGCGCGACGCACCGCCGAGCAGCAGGGAGTAGGCGCGCTGCAGCTGCGTCGCGCGGTGATTGGGTCGGGCGGCGTCAGCGCGATCAAGCCAGCGAAGCGCGCCTACTC
>JBEBIR010000741.1:0-2146 GCA_040080315.1 Gemmatimonas sp. | reverse complement strand
CATGGAGACTGACGTCGCCGAGTATGTCCTCGTGATGCAGCGCCAACGCATGGGCAACCTCGCGGCGGCGGAGTCGCTCGCGCGAGTCGGACTGGACCGCAGTACCCGACATTTCGGTCGACCGCGCATTTGGGAATGGCGGCTCATGCTGGGTCAGATTCTGCTCGACGAGGAGCACTCTGTTGAGGCAGAGCGCCATCTCGCGGCGTCCCTGCGCGAGATCAGTGTGTTGTTTCCCGGTGGGCATCAATCTTCGGGCGACCTGTTGAATCGGCTCGCATTTTTGGCCGACGAGTTGAAACGGCCAAACGCCGATTCCCTCTACCAAGCCGCCGTCGCATGGCGCGCCAGTCGCAGCGCCGACGCGGTATCTCCGTGACGCAGCATTGACCACGCCAGAAAGTGCACGCCGTCGGTCACAAAGTCCGGCGCGTCGGTCGAGATCGAGTACGGGCTGACAGCGCGGTATCGCAACGGCTATCTCGGGTGGTCGGCGCTACGCGACACGGACAACAAAGGCAATCGTCCAGTCTCGGCGCGTTTCTTTGTCGGAGTCGCCTTGGGTGGCGGTCGAAAGGAACCGTCACCCAAGAATTAGCGGGATGGACTATCGCTTCGGCTCCAATATCTGCGTCACCCGATCGATCACATCGCTCCAGTGCGCGCGCTCGACCGCTCCCGTTGCGGATGCGGTCGTCGCGCGCGCCTCGCGTTGAATCTCGCGCAGCTGCGCGCGCGCCAACGCCGGTAAGTCACTTTGCGCGACGTTGGGCGCGGTCACGAATGGAATCGGCTGCGCAGGCGCCGCCCCGGGCGTCGGTGCTGCCGCAGCGGGAGGATTGATCAGTGCATCCAGTCGCTGCAGGTACACGCGCTGCAATTGGCGCCGACTCGCATCTGGCGACGGACCGTTCCACACGATGCGCTTGAGATCGCCAAGGTACTCCGCCAGCGGATACGCATTGACCGCGTCATAGCGCTCTGATTCGGCCAGACGTCCAAGGCGCGCGCTACTGAGCAGCGAGGTGACCGTGCCTGCCTGTCGCGCGGCGAGCACGGTGCTCGGCCCGATGCGCGACGTGATGTCCTGCGGTCGCAGCCAGTTCGGCGTGACAATCACGTTCTCACTGAGAAACGCCAACGCGGCCTTCTGTCGCGCTTTCGGCACGACGCGAAACACTGCTCCCGCCTGATCAGCCGTCTTGAGATCGACGTTCACGCCGCCAATCACCGTAGCGACGTGGCCCATGTATCCTGACCACCGGCCGATTGCTTCTTCGTACACTTCCTTGAGGTCGGCGTAGTCGTCGCCGGGTTTCGTGGTCCATGCGACGAGATTCGGGATCATCTTCTTGTAGTTCATGACGGCGTATGTCGATGACTTCACTGGATCATCACCCAGGTCTTCGGTCTGGACGCGCGGGTCGGCGCTCCCGAGTCCTTGCGGTGTGAAGCGATACGGCATCGGGCCGGTCTGGTTGGCGATCCAACCGTTCAACACGGACTTCTCGTCGTCCGGGGTGCGGACGTTGAGCTGGCGATATCCCCAGTTGATGGCGAAATCATCGAAGGGTCCGACGCGCCGAATGAAGTCTTTGGTCTTGAGGCCGTCGCCCGGCTGGGCGATGTAGTTCTGTCGTGCGTAATCCATGATGGTGGCGCTCACACCATACTTGCTGGTGAAGCTCGGGCTTCGTAACGAGTCGGTGGCAAACGATGACGACGCGATCATGTTGTGCTGCAGGCCCAATGCGTGACCGATCTCGTGCGCGATGACCTGATGCATCGTCTCGCCCATCAACTCGTCGGGAATGTCGAGGGACCGCGCGAGCGGGTTCGCCGCACCGGTTTCCATGATCAACCAGTTGCGGTACGACCGCATGTGGTTGTGAAACCAGGTGATCTCGCTGTTGATGATCTCCCCCGAACGCGGATCGTGGGTATGCGGACCAACCGCGTTGCGCACGAGACTCGCTGCCCATCGTACCATCGAGTAGCGCGCGTCGTCCGGATCAAAATCGGGATCCTGCGCCTTGGTGGGGGCCTCGCGCGCCAGAATGGCGTTCTTGAATCCCGCTTTCTCAAATACGGGCTGCCAACTCTCCACACCCGACTTCACGAAGCGTTTCCACCGCGCGGGCGTGGC
>JBEBIR010000740.1:0-2147 GCA_040080315.1 Gemmatimonas sp. | reverse complement strand
GTCCTAGAATGAGCGGTCCGTGTCGCTGACTGAACAACAGACAAGAGACGGAAGACGGTGGACGCGAGACCAAGACAGCAGCGTCTGAGTCTGCCGTCTCCAGTCCTTCGTCTCGCCTCTGTTGTTCCCTATCGCGAATGTGGCGTTTCAGCATGGACGCGGCCAGCCATTGGTCCTACATTCTCGGCACGACCGGCGTCGGTGCCGCGTTGACCAGATTCAGCAGAATGCGCGCCGCACCCGGTACCCCGAACGGCAACTGCCGGAACAGCGCCAGCGTCACGTACACGTAGCGCCCCTTCCCCATCGGCGCGGTGAGAATTCCGCCACGATTCGGCGCTTCATCCGGATCGTTCATCGACAGCAGAGGCGTATAGCGCCGGTCGAACGTGCTCGGCATATACGTCGCGCGCTCCTGGACCCAGTCCTTCCAGTCGTCGTCACCGATCCTGTTCGGCGCGGTGAGCAGCGGCGACGTTGGCAGCAGCACCGACACGGGCGCATTCTCCATGGTCACGCGCGCGGCCGGGCGTGTCCACTGCATCGGATAGGGCATCACGTTGTAGCGACTCATGTCCTGCGCCCCATACTGCACGATCAGTGTGCCCCCGCGGTTGGCGTAGTCCAGCAGACGCGCGTTGCGCTTGACCAGATCTTCGCTCGATTCGTATGCGCGTGGCCCCACCACGATGGACGTGAAGCGCGACAGGTCAGTGTTCGCCAGCAGTGATGGTTCAATCTTTTCGACCGTCACGTCCAGCTGCTCCAACGCGTCGAGACCGCGATCGCCGACGCCCACGATATAGCCCACGCGCGCGCGTGGTGGCAGCTTCACGCTGACGGCCGAGAGAAACATCCCTGATGCGCCATACAGCCGCTGCGGGCTGATGTGATCGTACGCGACGGTGTAGTACCCGGCAGTGGACTCCACACCGTCGTGGTACGCGAACGCACCTAACTGATGCCGACCGGCCGCGATAGTACCGCGCAGGCGAAACACGACCATCGCGCTGGCGCCCGCCGCGAGTTCGCGTACCCGCTGCACGGAATCGGCCACCAGACCTTTGGGCAGGTCCAGCTTCACCGTCACCGTCGCCGCGCTGTCGTAGGCCGACTGGATGTACACGCGCACATCACGCTCCACGGGCACTCCGGCGCGAATGTACTCGAACAGGTTCTCCAATCCGATCGTGATGCCGGGAACCGATGCAATGGGTACTTGTTGGTCGCCCTTGATCGGATCGGCGAACCGATTCACCACCGGTGCCGTCACCGAGAGCGCTACGCCCGCCACCTCGAGATCGGCGCGCACCAGCATGGCGGTGCGGTCTTGCTGCTGCGACTCGTCGTACGCGTCGAGCGGCGTCTGAAACCAGTCCTGCTGTCGCCGACCAGACACACGCCACCATGGTGACGCCGGTTCGAACGCGACCGCCCACCGCTGCACGATGAGTGCGCTATCCGGGGCAATCACGACGTTGCGTTCGGGGAACCCGCCCGGCGGCGCCGCATAGTCGCGCATCTGCGCGTTGCGCATCGTCACCGGCACGCGACCGCGATTGAACGTCGTGATACTCACCCGCAGCGAGTCGCCAACTTTCACTTTCGCGCTTTCTCGCACTGGAAAGAGAGCTTTCGGGGCCGTCGCTTCGACCGCGATGCCAGCAGCCAACACCAGCGCGCGTTCGGTGCGTGCTTCGGTCAGTCGCAGCGCCTCCCACACGCTCGCATCAGCGTCACCCGCGCGCCGCGCACTCAGGCGCGGCCGCTGCCCGGAGCGACCGGCGAAGAGCGCCGCCGGTGCGGTGCCTGCCGTCATGCGCAGCGCGCGGAACAGGCGTAGTGCGGACGCCAGAGGCGCAATCGTCGGGGTCGGATCATCGGCGCGGTAGAGGCGACGCGCGTCAACCACCAATCGGAGTGCGGAGTCAAGCTGACTCTGCGCGGTCACCGGAAGCTTGGCGCGAATCGGCGTCCACGTCGTGTCGATGCCGTCAAAAATGCTCTGCTCCGCTTTCGCGCTGTCCGGCCCGACACGCGCCGCCTCACGCGTGATCGCGTCCATGATCACGCCCTTCCGCTGCAACACGCCAAAGCCCTGTGACTTGTGCTGCGAACGACTCTCCGCGGCAATCTCGAAGTAGCTG
>JBEBIR010000739.1:0-2154 GCA_040080315.1 Gemmatimonas sp. | reverse complement strand
ATGCCGCAAGATGGTCGCGTCAGTGAAGGTCCGCACTCGGCCACCAGCTGGGTGAATATGATCGGCGTGCCCGCCGTGGTTGTGTCTGCCGGTTTCTACGCGAGCGGTCTGCCGTTCGGCCTGGAATTTTCGGCGCGTCCGTGGACTGACGCCAAATTGCTTGGTGTCGCGTACGCATGGGAGCAGGCCACGGCAAAGCGAAGAGCGCCCACACTGGTGGAGACCGGAATGTTGGCGGTGACGCCGGCGCGATCGGGCCGATAGTCAGTCACACCCGAACAGATCTGCGGAAACAAAGTTCAACCACCAAGGACGCAAAGGACACAAGGAGACTTCTTGTATCCTCTGTAACTTTTGTATCCTTCGTGTCCTTGGTGTCCTTCGTGGTGGAATTCTGGGTAGTGGAATCTGCGTGGTGGAATCAGCTCCGTCACCCCGGTCCGCGCTTGGTGAACACGAAGGTCGTCGCCCGCTGACCGGCCGCGCCACTGATCGTTGCCGCCATGCTGCCGTCGGGTCGCTTGGCGTACCGAATGCGCTTGGGAAAATCGTGTGACGGATTCTCGAACGTCGCACTGTCGGCGTCGACATGCGTGAGCACGAAATCCGTTGGCGCGTCGGCGTTGGGGCGCGCCGTGTACACGAGACTTCCCGCGCGTTCGGCAATGCAGAGAAATTCGAAGGCTGACATCGTGCCCGCACGTGTTGTGCGACTGACAGCCAGCATCGCACCGCCGGCGGCGGGCGACCAGCGCTCCTGCACCGTGGACGCACCCAGCGGCCCTTCCCAGTCGCCAACCAACCACGAGAGGCTGGCGATGCTCGCGGCGACACCACGCACGTCGGATGCCGGCGGTGCTGCTGGCATCGGTTCGCTCGAGCGCCGATAGAGCGTGCCGACTTGTGTCGGCGCCGCTTGGGCCGACGTGCGCATCGTGCTCTCCACCACCAGGCGATCCGGCGACTCGAGTCGAATGATGTACTTGGGCGCCACCGATGGTGCGGCGGCACCGGGCTGCAGTGTCGACAGCGAGTATGTCCATGCATCGCCAGTGCGCGCCACAGACGAAAGGATTGCGCCGTCGCCCATACAGGAGCGACCTGGGAGCGCCGTGCGCACTTCCGATCCGCTGGTGGGCAGCGTGGTGATCAGTGATGCACCGCGCAGCAACCGGGCAATCGCTATTTCACTGGCCCCAATGGTGATCCCGAATCGCTCACCAAACACGGCGCTGGGAGCGATTGCGACGCTCGTTGGTGTATCGCGCGTGGCCACCCACGTTCCCGACATCCCGGCTGGCTGCGCCATTGTGCGCGTGGTGTGGATGGTAAAGCAAATGCCCACTGCGAGAACAACGCGCGGTCGATTCACGAAATACTCCAAGAGCGGCGGTGAGATGCGCTGCGAACGTCGCATGCTAGCACATCGCGCGTCCGGAAACTTGGAAAAATACGACTGGGGCGATCCGCGGTCACTGCGCCATGCGACGCGTGTCCTCTTCGTGCGTCTCGCTGCGCTCGTCGGCGGGAATGATGCCGGCATCGTTCAGCATGAGGCCGACGGCATCCGGAATCATCGCCGGCCACAGGAGAATGCCCGTGATGCGTATGATCGGTCGCGGCACACGCGCCGTTCCCGCGTAGCGACGACGCGCCCACACTTCGTATACGAGTGTGATCACGCCACCCACAACGGCAAAGAACGCCCACGTCGCGGCGACTTCGACCCATGGCAGGTCGAACAGCATCCAGATGAGCGCCCCATAGCTCAGCGTCATCCCCATGAGGCCCATTCCGCGGCGCAGGGCGGCATTGAGCATGACGCACGCCGTGGTCCACAGCAGGATGCCGAACAGCACGATCGCCCACATCACGTCGATGTGATACAGCGTCAAAGGCCTTCCCGGGACAAGAGGTCGGACGACCATCGCGCAGGGGAGCGCGACACGCGCCACGCGACAAGCCGGTCGCGTTGCAGAGAGTGCACCCGATGGTCGCTCGGCGCCAGAGTAGCCACCGTCGGGATGCTCGCCAGGCGTCGGCGTACATCGGGGGATGTGCGTCCGTCGCACTCACTCCACGGAGGGATGCAAGAACTGCCCGATGAGCCGATAGCTCGCGGGGCCGGTGTGCATCACGTTGCAGTACGCGCAG
>JBEBIR010000093.1:0-9772 GCA_040080315.1 Gemmatimonas sp. | reverse complement strand
CAATGCCATTGCAGTCGGGTCCGCGTACCTCGCCTACGACTTTCGCGCTGGATCTTTCGTGTCAATTCGGACGACGGTCGCCGCTGCTCCCTCCGCGGCGACCGAACGCAGGCTGCCAAGCGTCGGCGGGGATGCAGCGATCGGAGGAATCTTGTCCGAAGGCTGGGTGGTGATCTCCCCCATCGTCCGTGCGAGCGCAAAAGGTGGCGCCTGGGTATCAGCAAGAAGCAGCAGCAATCGCATCGTTCCTCTCTTTCCACAGCAAGAAAACCCATCCGGAGTCGAAGTGGTTGGCGACGGAGGGACGACAGCTCACGTCAGTACGGCTTCGCAACAGCAATTGCTGGATCGCAATGCGAAATGGAGCATTGGTGTCGAGGGGAGGTCGGTTGTCCGCGCCTCCGAAGGCTCTGGCAACGAAGTCATCGTCGAAATCTGGGAGTTGCCTGACTGGAAGCCGACCGTGTGTCACCTGCCAAGTCGTGCGCAAACGTTGACCGGAGAAAGGCTTAAGAACAGGCTCGCTTCAGTTGCCGCGCAGTTCGAACCTATGGGGCCAATTACGCGAGATCACTACTCGCGGACTCTCAGTCGTGCTGCCGGACGTGCTCTGACCCTTCCCCGTGTTCTCTTTCTCTATGCCGGTGGGCGGAGCACGTTCATCGGACTGCAAGATCGAGAAGCACGCGGGGCCGCGCGGCTACTTCGGCTTGACGTGCGCACGTGCGAAGCAACGAGTGTCCCCGGCGATGCCGGTGAGTTTGTCGGCGCGGATGAGCGAATGTTGCTTTTTGCCTCCAATCAAGGCGACTCAACGAAAATTCGTGTTGTTCGCCTCCGAGACTAGGCCCGGAGGTGGTGGGACGTTGCGCTGAGCAGCGCGACGAGCGTTGGTAACCGAAAGGGAGGAGCGATGAGAAAGCTACTAATCTTCTGCATCATGGCAACGGCTCTGCTGGATGCACCGAGACTCTTGGCGCAGGATGAACTCGGCGACGGGGGAGGCGAAGCAGGATGCAAGCAGTGCGGCGTACGTATCGTCGGCACTCCTTCCGGAAGCTACTGGTACTACGAGTGCGTCGCAGGCGGCACACGAAAAGGGTGCATGGCTAACGGGGATACCGGCGTCGGATCATTCTGCTTTACCTTTGGTGACTCCTGCCTGTCGAACGGCGAGTTGCTCGCCAGCGGTCGCGTTTCGCTTGACGGCGTGCTGGTTGCCCCGAATGTTGCTCGTTGGCGCGCCGTGGAGTGGCAGTGGCGCAAATCCAGTATGCTGACCGAGGTTGCGCTCACGCGAGGGTGCAACGGATTTATAAGCGGCTGGCAACCACAGCCGTCGCGAATCGCGGTACTCGCGACCACGAGGGTTTCGCTGGACGGCGCAGCGCAAGCGAAGTGAGGTCTCTAAAACGGACGTGCCCTGGCGTGGGCCGGGCCGCGCGCTGCTTCGCAGATTGATGCTCCGCACTCATTACTGATCTTGCGCGATGCCTCTTCTTTTCGGCATGCGAACAACTGCAGCGATCGTTTGGTTGATTGCTCCGCTAGGAGGCGCGGTCTCCTGTTCCCGCTCTTCGGCGACGCAGCAAGTCGAGGAGCGGGCAGCGGACTTCGTCATCCTTGAGAAGCACCTAGACTCGCTGTCAGTCCCCGGATTCGAGGCCCAGTTCGCCGTCGCCACCGCGTTGCCGACAGGAGCGTTTGCGCTGTCGTGGGAAGCCGGCAAGCAGCTCTGCATCCTTCAGCCTCCGGCCACCGTGGTGCGATGCCGCTCAGTGTACGGCAACGGCCCAGGTGAGGTGGTGAGCGTCGACGGGCTGCGGGCAATCAAGGGTCGAATCGGCATTTGGGACGGAGTGTTCCATCGTCTTGCCACATGGGATACCCTCCTACGGGATCCTGCGAACGAGGCTTTGGCCGTTGGCCTTGGTCGACCAGCGGAGTTCCTAGGTGCCCTTCGCGACGGGTCGGTTGTGCTTGCGAGATACGCGGACGACACACATCCTGAAGGCGCGCATCCGTTGCGACAGACGCTGGAAGTTTGGACACCAGGCAGCCACTTGCCGCAGGTCGACACGACGTACCTCGGTTCGTGGGATGTCGTCGTGCGCGAAGGCGCAGGCTACGCGGTAACTGCTGTCCCGAATTCTTCACGATACTTACCTGTCGTTCGCGCAAATGACATCGCGCTTATCGACGCCCACATGTGCATTGTGACCTTGCGCTATACTCGTCGTGTCGCGCCCACAGCAATCGGATGCGCCGTCCGCGTAGGTGCACGAAAGGCGAGATCCAATTCGTACAGGAGGGACACGAACTCCGCTCTGGAGCGACGCCTCTCTGCGATCATGGAAGCATTCGTGAGCGCGTCGGCGCTGGGTGATACATTCCCCGCGTATTCCTTTGCGTTGTCAAATATTTCGACCGATGAAGTGGCAATTCGACATCACGACGATGGAAGCCTGGCCGTTCAGTGGACGGTCTTGGATAGTGCCCTCCGTGTGAGCCAAGTGTTTAGCCTGCCGCGCTCCTTTCGGGTTTTGTCGTTCTCGGAGCAATATCTTCTGCTTGCCCGACGCGACACGGACGACGAAGCGTCGCCCGCGCGCATTTACTGGTTCAGCCGGGCGCGCATGCGGCCTACGCCGTGACGGCAGGCACGGTTGCCATGGGCTGGGAAATTATGGATGGCGACGACATCTGGTCGGACCCTTGGTATGGCGAGCGAATGCTTGGGGGGCTCGCTGTGAGCAACTGCTTCGTGAAGTCGGCAGATTGTCGATGCGCGTGTAGCCGTTTACGCGTTCCGCGCGTAAGCATCCGGAATTACCATGTCACCGCTGTTAGGCGGTGTTTGGTTGAGCAGCGTTGTTTTGTGGGGGGCGTAGCGCAGTGCGCCAACGAGCGTGGTGCTGACTACTGCGGACGCGCGGTCGCGTTCAGATCGCGCCAGCGATCAGGCAGGAGATCCTGCACCGGCACGTGGTCGCGCAGTTGGCGGAGCACGTCGGTGAGATACGGCAGTGGGGGTACGTCGTGTTGAGCGCAGGGGGTGGCTCCGTTTGGGACTCATACCAGATTTGACTTTCCCTGAGTGAACACGCTCGCAGCCTGGTACGTCAGACTTCTTCGCTGGCGCACGGTAGTTCTGCCACTGGCCGTATACGCATGTGGCAGCGATGTGGCTGGGCGCTCAGCGCTGTCCGAGAAGCCCGCGCGGACCTTTGGGTTCAGAGTTGACGCTGTCGACTCTGTTTCCTTTGCCGACTTCGACCCGCAGTTTGCGCAGGCTGTCACTCTCGACGATTCCACATTCGGCGTTTCGGCGCACCCACGCGAGCCCGTCTGCGTCATCAACGCGAGTCGATCGCAGTCGACGTGCCGATCGGTCATCGGAGGCGGGCCGGGTGAGATCGAAAGTGTCGAACAGCTCGGCGTATGGCCGCCGGGAGGTCTGGCGGTCTGGGACCGACAAACTGGGCGTCTTGGCGTATGGGATCGGTCGCTACAAGTTGGCGCAACCATTTCGGTTCTGGATGCATCGTCGACGGGCGTGGATCTGCTTGGCGTGCTGCCCGACTCCACTATCCTCATTGGAAAAGGGACGGCCTTTCATGACATGCCACTCGCCGTGTTCGCGAACCCGTCCCGGATAGAGTACTGGAAAGACGCCCAGCGGGTGCCGCGCCCGGAATACGACATCAGAGGCTACTGGCTGTCAGTTGTTGCGATTGGCACCAGTCGCTCGGGGCTCTCAATCGAGAGCACTCCCGAGTCTTTTGTCTCCGTCTCCAGCAAGGGGGCACGGATTGTCGATGCGCGCTACTGCAAGATCACCGCGGCAGACAGCGCTGTCGCGCGACCGGTTCTGCTGCCTGGGTGCCCGGGTCGCATCGGGTTTCGCGACAGCGTACTGGTGCAGCTCTCGAGAATGAAGGGTCCTGCGAGCAAGGAACATCAAGCTGCGGGATCGGCCTCCGTCATTCCGGAACGCTTTGTTGCAATAACCAGTGTCCTCGAGGACTATGGGTCGGGCGAAATCGCAGTCCGTTTCCCAGCCGAGACTGGCAGTGCGTCCACGTGGGCTTTTGTGCGGCCGGACCGTTCTCCACCAATCTCCGTCGTCGTACCCAGACCATGGCGCTTAATCGGATTGTCGTCGACGTTCCTGCTGATGGTGAAGCGTGACGCGGAGGATGGATTTGCGCCGATGTCCGTCTACTGGGTTCGTCGCAGCGACATGCAGCCCACTGGCGACACGACTACCAGTCAACTGCCATCCGCGGAACCGCGCTGAAAACGACGGAGACGTCGGGAACACTTTCTCTTTGTGGTTCCTGATGTTTCCATGGTTTGGGTGTTGTTCTGTCGATTCAGTTCAGAGAGACGGGCTCACGGCGCGCCCGCTGTGGCGGCGCCGAGGCGTCTCGATGCAGCGCTCGATGAGTGGTAGCGATTCACGTGTCCACTCAACTGTGCGCAGGATTCCCGCTTCGTGCGATACGCGCGCCTCGAACCCCAGTCGCACGCGCTTTGGTCGGATCGCCGAAGCGTCGACCAGAACGGTCCCAATTTCGACGCGGCAGGAACGTCGGCGCTGACGAATTGCGGGTGCAGGCGTTGAGGCGGCGCGCGAGGTCGCGGATGGTGGTCTCGCGTCCGCTGGCCAGGTTGTACACATCACCCGGCGCGCCGCGGATTGCGCAGGCCAGCAGGCCTTCCACTAGGTCGTCAGGTAGATGAAATCACGGGTCGCGTCGCCGTCACCCTCCAACGGCAGTAACTCACCGACTTGGCGGTCTGCTCGAAGAACGGACGCGAGATCTCGTTCAACGATGCGCGCGATCGCATTGGCCGGCGAGTAGATCGCATTTTCCTTGCGCGGCACGCTCGAGTGACCGTCGGTGTTGAGTACCGTGAGCGTGTAGAGCGGCAGTTTCTCGGAGGCTTGCACGGAGTGAAACAGCGGCTTGTCGTCTTGCAGCGTACCGCCGCCGCCCTCGTTGATGGCTGACTCGGCGTAAATCAGGTTCCGGCGATTGGCCAGCAACCACGCGACACCGTTGCCGTTCCCGCCCTCTTCGTCGGCGGTAAGACCAATATTCAGGTCGCGCGCCGGGACATATCCCTCTTGCTAGTAGCGCAGCAGGTTGGCGACGAGCATCGACGCCATCGATTTGGCGTAGGCGACTAGCGGATCGGTAGGCGCGGCTTAGTGTGCGGAGGTTTGCACGGACGATCCTGCGGAGTCGATGACGACCGTCGCCGCTGTGCCCTGGACCGGGTAGGACTCGGCGACAGGACCATCGAACCAGACGCGCACCCACTGGCCCAATTGCAAGGCTCGAAACTCACCTTCGTCGCGGGAGACGAGCAGAATGACGCTGGCGCCGGTGACGGTTACGAGGGCTTTGGGACCACCGTTGGGACTGCTGGGATCGAACTCCACGAGAATGGTGCCACGGAAATTGCCAGCGGGCACGATGCTCGTGACACGCCCGGCGATGCCGACGGGCGTGGTGGGTTCAGTCGGAGACTTCGCCGAATCGCCGCACGACGATGCGGCGACCCAGATGGCAGCACTCAGTACGAAGCCGATGATGGGGCGCATGCGAGTGGGAGCGGCAGTGGGCGGTGAATCATGGTAATGTATCTCCACAACAGTGTGGCCACCTTTCTCGGTCACTCAGCCCACCTCGTTCCTCGTTTCTGGATCTCTCCGTGACACGATCGCGTCGTGATTTCCTCAAGGCGTCCGCCGTGGTCGCCGCCGGTACGCTCGTCGCCGGCCAGCGCGTCTCCGCCTCCGGCCTCATTCACGCAAGCGCCGATGCGCCGCCGGTCGACGATCCGGCGGTCAAGGCCCTCATGCAGCACGCGATCGATGTGGCCAAGTCCGGCGGCGCGTCATACGCCGACGTGCGTGTGGCCGCGCGACGCCAGCAGAACGTGAATGTGCGTGACCGCATCGTGCAGGGCGTCAGTGACGTCGACACATTCGGCATGGGTGTGCGCACGTTGGTGGATGGCGCGTGGGGGTTCGCCGCGACCAGTCAACTCACGCGAGATTCGGTGGCAGCCATTGCCCGCGCGGCGCTGGGCCAAGCGAAAGCCAATCGGGCCAGTCAACTGCGACCAGTTATCCTGGCACCCACGCCGGGCAATCAGGTTGGCACGTGGAAGAGTCCGATTACCACCGATCCGTTCACGGTTGCGGTGCCGGACAAGGTCGCCGTGTTGTTGGCGGCCACCGACGCCGCGCTCAAGGTGAAGGGAATCCAAACCGCCAGCGCCGCGATGTTCTTCTTGCGCGAGGAGAAGTCGCTGATGACCAGCGACGGCTCGTATATCGTGCAGACGATTTATCGCACGTCGCCGTCGATGTCCGTATCGGCTGTTTCAGCCGATCGCACCGATTTTCAGTCGATAGACAGTACCGACATCGCGCCGATGGGACTGGGATATGAGCATGTGTTGAACGCCAAGCTGGCCGAGCGCGCGCCGCAGTATGCGGAATGGGCCGTGGAGAAGCTGAGCGCCAAGCCGGTGGAGGCCGGGCGATTCGACTTGCTGCTGCATCCGTCGAATTTGTGGTTGACGATTCACGAAGTGATTGCGCACCCCACCGAACTCGATCGCGCGCTTGGCTTTGAGGCGAACTATGCGGGCACCAGTTTTGTCGCGCCGCCGGACGCCGTGCTGGGCAAGCTCAAGTACGGCACCGAACTGATGAACATCGTGGGCGATCGCGAACAGCCCGGTTCCTTGGGTGCCATTGGATGGGACGACGAAGCGGTGAAGCCCACCAAGTTTGACATCGTGAAGGACGGCATGTTTGTCGACTACCAAACGACGCGCGAACAGGCGACGCTGATGGCCGACTACTACAAGCGCGTTGGCAAGCCAGTGCGCAGCTATGGGTGTTCGTACGCGCAGAGCTGGGCCGATGTGCAGTTCCAACGCATGCCCAATGTGAGCCTGCAGCCCGGTCGCAACGACGACACGTGGGAGAGCATGATCGCCAAGATTGACCGCGGCATCGCCATCTATGGTGACGGATCGTTCTCGATCGACCAGCAGCGCTACAACGGCCAGTTCGCCGGGCAGGTGTTCTGGGAGATCAAGGGCGGCAAGATTGTCGGGATGCTGAAGGACGTGGCGTATCAGTTCCGCACGCCAAACTTCTGGGGCTCGCTGAAAGCGATCGGCGGTCCACGCAGCTATGTGCTGGGCGGCGCATTTGGCGACGCAAAGGGCCAACCGGGACAGTCCAACTCCGTCAGTCACGGCTGTGTGCCATCGCTGTTCAGTCAGGTCAACATCATCAATACCGGGAGGCGCGCATGAGCCGGCACGGAGATGCATTCGGGCCGACGTCGCTGTTTGCGCCGGTGAACATCCTGTCGCGTGCCGAGGCCCAGGAAATCGCGCAACGCGCGCTCAGAAATTCACCCGCCGAAGAAACCCGGGTGAACATCAGCAGTACGGCGCGCGCTGATACGCGCTTTGCCCTGAACCAAGTCACGACGTCCGGCGAAAATCGCGATACCAACGTCACCATCACGGCGTTCGTCGGGAATCGCAGTGCGAGTGTGTCCACGAACCGATTGGACGACGCGTCGCTTGCCGCCGCCGCGCAACAGGCGAATGAAATCGCCAAGCTGGTTCCGCCCAATCCGGAACGTATGCCCGAGCTGTCGCAGCAATCCTATCCGGCACCGCGTGAACGCGTGATTGCGTTGCCGTCGCCGGCGGAGCGCGCCGCCGCGGCCAAGCAGGTGACGGAGCTGGCGCGTACGAACGACTTGATTGCGACCGGATTCATCGAGTGTCGCGCGAGCGCGGTCGCGTTGGCCAACTCGAGGGGACTGTTTGCGTACGACTCGAGCGCCAACGTGACCATGACGGCCACCGTGCGCTCGCCGGATGGGACGGGTTCCGGCTGGGCGTGCAGTGACGGAACGTCGTTCGCTGACATCGATCCACGGCATGTCGCGACCACCGCGGTGGAGAAGGCCAAGCTGTCGCGGACGCCGGTGGCCATCGAGCCGGGTCGATACACGACGATTCTCGAACCGACCGCCGTGGGCAATCTTGTTCAGCTCATCGTCGGCGCAATGCAGGCACGCGCCGCCGACGAAGGGCGCTCGTTCTTTTCCAAGCAGGGCGGTGGTAACAAGATCGGACTGAAGGTGGTCGACGATCGGGTCACGCTGCTGACCGATCCGGAAGATGCGCCAAGCACGACGGGTGGCTTTGATGGAAGCGGGTTGCCGCTCGAGAAGACGATGTGGATCGAGAACGGTATCGTGAAGAACCTCAACTACGACCGGTTCTGGGCGCAGAAGCAGAACGTGCAGCCCACGCGCGTTGGTGGCGGGTTCGGCGCGCGCTCCTTGCGGATGCTCGGCGGCACATCGTCCATCCCGGAGATGGTGCGGGACACCGAGCGTGGGATCCTGGTTACCCGCTTCTGGTACATTCGCGCGGTTGATCCGCGCACGATTCTCTACACGGGTCTCACGCGCGACGGCACATTCCTGATCGAGAACGGCAAGGTCACGCGCCCGATCAAGAATTTCCGGTTCAACGAATCACCAATCTTCTTCCTGAACAACTTGCAGGCGATGGGATCGACGATCCGTATCAACTCGTCCGAGAACCTTGGTGCCGGCGGCGCGGTGTACATGCCACCGATCAAGGTGCGCGACTTTACGTTCTCGAGTCTGTCGGACGCGGTGTAGGGGCGAACGCTATGAAGCGGCCACGAACGCGCAGCCATTGTGCTGCGCGAGCGTGACACCAAAGATGCCGTTCGGCTGCAGGATCACACCGGGCGCGATCATCGAGACCGCTTTCGCCCGCGCTTCGGCGCCCTTGAGTTTGTCCTTCTTGGTCACCAGCGCCACCATGCCGCTGAACGCCATGTTGCAAGCCAACACCACGGCGCCGCGCTCGATTTGCTTGTTGAGCGTCAGGTTGGCAAACATCGGCGGCAATTGATCGTCATCGGCCGTCATCAGCACGGGATTCCGGCGCGTCTTCTTGTCGGTCATCGGATGACGGACCTTTGATTCCTTGGCCACGTCATAGGTGTCCCAGAACTCATGATTCATGATGAGTGGGATGGCCTCGTGACGAATTACCACGACCGCACTCAAGTCCGCAGGCTGGGCCTTGAGCACATCCTTGTAGTGGTTGAACCAGAGACCGGCGCGCCACACGCCGCTGCCGCCGTTGATTGCGGGGACATCGAATACCGCCTTGTACTTGCCGGTGAGTTTCTGTGTCCACGCGGTGTCGAACGCGGGCGCTGCCTGCGGTTGTGCCAGCGCCGCGAACTCGTTGAAGACCGACGATGACTGGTTGGATTCGGCGGCGCCGAGGGAGGCAGGTAGTGCGCCGAGGGCGACGCTGCCAATGGTCAGGCGCTGCAGGAACTCACGACGATCGGTCGACATGAAACGCTCCGGAATGGGCTCAGGGACCCAAGAATCTAGCACCCTAGCGGCAAGTGCCGCGGCTCGGTAATGACAAGACGGAGAAATGCCTAATCCGAACGAGGACGCATACACCCTCCAACCCAAGAGAGCCCGATGGCCGTATCACCAGAAGAACAAACCGCAAAGATGGTCCAGTCCCTGCCGGCGACGACTGGACGGTCGATGGAGCAGTGGTTGTCCCTGACCAGCAAGAGTGGCAAGACCAGACACGGAGAATTGGTATCCTGGCTCAAGGCACAGCATGGCGTCACGCACGGGTATGCCAA
>JBEBIR010000738.1:0-2154 GCA_040080315.1 Gemmatimonas sp. | reverse complement strand
GCTGAGATAGTTGTTCAGCGCGCGCCCACGCATGGATTCGCGGTCCAGCCCAACCACCGGCAGCGAGCCCTTCACGCACTCGCCGTGACAGAGGCCACAAGTCGGCAACGTGTCCTTCGCACCGAGCATCTCGGCCAGCGTCGTCATGATCTCGTCATGCAGCGCCTCCACCTTCGCCTCGAAACCCTCGCGGTCGGCATGCAGTGCGTCTTGCAGCTCTTCGATGGCGTGTTCGACGTGGCCTTCCTCCTCGTCACCGATCTCACGGAAAATCGTGCGCAGTGGCTCGGGCGCAACGTCCGCCACCGCATGATACATCGAAACCGCGAAGCTCTCGAGCATCACTTCCTGGATGACCAGGCACGCGATCGTGTCCCGACCAGCCACATGACCCAAAAATGCCTGCCGAATTCGATTCCAATAGGGCGCATTGAGGTTCTCAATGGCGGTGACACCGAGCGCGCGCGCGGCACCTCGAAACGCCTCCGCATGCCCACGCTCGTTGAACGCGTGCTCGACCGCGTCGATCTGTCCTTCCGGATCGTCGAAGAGTTGACACATGGCGGCGTAGTTCGCCATGCCAATCAGTTCGCCGGTCACCGCCTGCGACAGAATGTCGGCATAGACGGCGAGCTGGGCATCGGACAGGTTTGAGTGGGAGGACGGCGCGAGCGTGACGGTCATGGCTGGGGCCTTTCTCGGAGGATGAAGGATGGATAGAGCTCGGTCGTGTTCCAACGACCACAATCATCGCCGCAGTTTTGGTCGGTCACAATGTGCGCTCAATAGGTCACGTGACGTAGGCGTTGTCCGGCCGTCGCTGGCGGCCCCGAGTATGGCGCGCCGTGGTCCGTGGTGCGACGTTTGGTCCGTCATCAACACTTGGAGATATCGATGGTGCGAGTCACTGGGATCACGTTGCTTTCGCTTTCACTTTCGCTTGCGACGGAGCGCCTGACGGCGCAGCCCGCTTCGAGGCCGGTATTCCTCGATGAACTGACGTGGACCGAGGTTCGCGACCTGCAGCGCGCTGGCACCACGACGATCATCATCGGCACCGCCGGCCAGGAGCAGAAGGGTCCGCACATGGTCACCGGTGAGCACAAGTATGTGCTTCAGCACACCACCGAGCGCGTCGCGCGAACGCTCGGCGACGCGTTGGTCGCGCCCGTCATCACCTACGTCCCCGAGGGCAGCTGGAACACGCCGCTGCGCGGTCACATGGCGAAGGCGGGGACCATCACGCTGCCGGAAGACCGATTTGTTGAACTGCTGGTGCACACCGGCAAGAGTCTGCGGGCCGGCGGTTTCACCACACTGATTCTCATCGGCGACTCCGGTGGGAATCAATCGGGGATGAAGGCGGCTGCCGACTCGCTCAACGCGGCGTTCGCCGAAAAAGGCGGGCGCGCGCTGTTCATTGGCGACTATTACACCAAGTCCAGTGCAGACATTCGCACCTATCTGGGTGGCCTGGGCTTTCCGATGGAGTCGATCGGCAGCCACGCAGGTATGGTCGACACATCCGAACTGTTGTTCGTGAACCCCTCGCTGATACGCAAAGACAAACTCGCGCCGAACGGTGGTGCGCCTGACAGTGGGGTCAGTGGCGATCCCACCAAAGCGTCCGCCGAGCTTGGGAAAGCGCTGCTGCAAATCAAGATCGACAACGCGCTGGCACAAATTCGCGCCGGACTCGCCGCGGGAGGAAAGAACTGATGCGTAGCGCCATTGTCACGGCCACGCTGTCACTCGCGCTGCTGTCCAGCGCGTCACTGGCGGCACAGGAACGTCCGAATCTGCTGGGTCCGCCGTATCTGGAGGCGATGACGTGGACGGAGATTCGCGACGCGATTCAGGGCGGTGCCAAGGTGGCCATCATCCCCACTGGCGGCACTGAGCAGAACGGTCCGCACATGGTGCTCGGCAAGCACAACTACATCGTCACATTTGCTGCCGGCCAGATCGCCAATCGCCTGGGCAATGCGTTGGTCGCTCCGACGGTGCAGAATGTGCCGGAAGGTGACTACAACCGCGCCGGTTTCGGCGACAAGCCTGGCGTGATCTCCCTGCCACGTCCCAGCTACGATCGCCTGCTCGATGCGGCCGTGCGTTCACTCAAGGCGCATGGATTCACCGACATCCTGCTCATTG
>JBEBIR010000737.1:0-2154 GCA_040080315.1 Gemmatimonas sp. | reverse complement strand
ATCCATTCCCGATCATCACGGCCAATGCGGACGGTTCGCTGGATCTGCGCGAGGCGTGGCGCAAGGGGCCAGGTGCGTGGGACTCACTGGCCATTCGCCTGGGCTACACGTGGTATCCGAACGCGACGGCGGAGAAAGCGGGTCTCGCCACCATCATGAAGGACGGACTCACGCGCAACGTGCGTTTCATCAACGATACATATGCCGGGTCGAACGGATCCATTCCGGCGGTCACGCGTTGGGACGAAGGCGCGACCATGTTCGATGCGGTCACCCGGTCCACGCGCGTGCGACGCATTCTGATTGACAAGTTTGACGAACGGGCCATCAAGCCCGGTGAGCCCATGGCGTTGCTGAACATGCGTTTCACGCATGTGTACTTGCATCATCGGTACTCGCTGGAAGGGCTGGCGAAAACTGTGGGTGGCATGGACTTCACGTTCACGCTGCGCGGCGACGGTCAGGTGCCCACGCGCGTGTTGCCGGCCGCCGAGCAACGCAAGGCACTGACCATGACGCTTGATGCGCTCAAGCCTTCGGAGCTCACGGTTCCTGAGCGCGTGATCGCGATGATTCCGCCGCCGCCGCCGGGCTTCAATACGGACATGACGTGGATCGATGGCAGCGGTGGCACCGCGTTTGATCAGGTGACGTTGGCTGGAGGTCTGGCCAATGAGGTGGTTGGATATCTGCTGAATCGAGAGCGCGCAGCGCGTCTGGTGCTGTTCCAGGCGCGTGATGCAAACGCGTTGGGGTTGGACGAAGTACTGGGAACCATCGTGCGTCGCACCTGGGGCGCCGCGATTCCGGCGTCGTCCGCCGAACGCGCCGTGTTGCGCGCCGCGCAACGCGCAACGCTTGACGTGATGCTCGATCTGGCCGGCGACAAACTGGCGATGCCGGATGTGCGCGCGCAGACGGCGTTCCAAGTGCGTCAGCTTGATCAGCGCCTTGCCGCGACACCGGGCGCCGATGCGGCCACGCGGGCGCATGTGGCCGCGGCGCGAGGCGACATCGCGCGATTCGTCGCTGGTGAGGATACGCCCGAGTCGCGTCCGCGATATCCGGTTATCACGCTCCCGTGGCCGTGAGGTCGTTGCGATGCGAATAGCCTTTCGAGATGTCGCGACCGCAGTGCTGATCGCTGTCGCGCTCGTATGGGTGCCTGGCACGATTCGCGCGCAGGGACGAACGCCAACGGTCGAACGCCCGATCGCCTTCGACTCCGCCGGTCGCGTGTTGGTCCTGACTCCCACGTTGGCCGTGCGCTGGAAGCTGGCCGCTCCGGAATGGCCGTTGGGAGGCGACTGGAAGGAAGCGCGGATGTTCTCGACGGAGAGTGGCGAGGGCGTGTTAGTGGTTCAGCGAGTGGATGGCGCGGTCGCCCGCTATCTGTACGGGGCCAGTGAGTTCGTGAGTCTGCGACGCGTGATTGACGCGGCGGCGCTGGCATTCGGCAGTAGCGAAGGCAGTACGCGCGGTACCACCGGGTTTGAGTTGTCCGAGCCGGCGGGCAATGTGTTCGTGCGCAATCAGACGGTGCTGGGGCTCGTTGCGTACGGACCCGCCATGGCGGCGATTCTCAGCGACAACGGTGCCGCAGCAGGAGGCGGATATCTGCTGGCTGCCGGATCGGCGTTCTTTGTCGCGGCGCGTACGGTGCGCAATCGTTCGGTATCGCGCGCGCAAACGATATTGGCGTTTCACGGTGGAACACGCGGCGGCCTCGCTGGCGCCGCGATCGCCGCAATCGCCAACGCCGACGGTGGTCCCGGATATGGCGCGCCAATTCTCGGCGGTGCACTGGGTGGCACGATCGCCGGTTTCCAGGGTGCGCGCGGCATGAGCGACGGCGAGGCCGCGTCGTCAGGTCTGGGTGCCGATCTCGGCGCCGTAACGACGATTGGAGTTGCCGGTGCGCTGGGCGCGTTCGACGACGACACCTCGTATCACAAGGACGGTATGCCGCCGCGCGGCAAAGCGGCGCTTGGTGGCGCCATCGCGGCCGGACTCGTTGGCTACTTCGTGGGACCACGCTATGCGCGACGCTCCGCGTACAACGTGACGGCCGGCGATGTAGACATGGTGTTCACCAGTGCGGCGCTCGGTGCGCTGGCGATGAACGCGGCGATCAGTGACGGCACTGGTCGGAAG
>JBEBIR010000736.1:0-2158 GCA_040080315.1 Gemmatimonas sp. | reverse complement strand
TACACCGCGATCGACCGTGCGGTGCAGGTGCTGCGATCCGTAGTACAGCACATTCCCGTTGTGCGGCGAGATTGCCATCGGCGACACCCGCTGGAAGCGATAGATCAGGTCCTGACCGGCATTGCCGTACAGCGACTGACCACCCACCCAGTAGTTGCGCGTCTGACCACTCTCCGTGTTCATGTACTGGTACTGCCCTTTGCACGATCCGTAGATGATGTTCGTTTGCGTCGGATGTGGAATGATCGGGCCCGTCTCGCAACCCGGACCGGTGCGCATGATACTGGCGGCCGGCTCGGTGAATGCCGCGATCTGATACGTCGAGTTGTCCTGCTGTGCGGCGTACAGGTTGTACGGAAATTTATTGTCGATCCACACGCCATAGAACTCGGCGGTCGGCTGGTTCTCCTGTGTGGACCACGTGCGGCCACCATCAAACGAGACGTTGGCGCCGCCGTCATTGGCCTGCACCATCGTGTTCCCATTCGTTGGATTGATCCAGATGTCGTGATTGTCGCCGTGCGGCGTGCGGAGGGTCGTCAGGGTCTTCCCCGCATCGACCGACTTCCAAAAACCTTCCGCGCCCGCATACACGACGTCGGCATTGGTCGGATCCGCGCCCAAGGTGGTGTAGTAGAATGGTCGTTGCGTGAGACCGGCCGTGGTATTCACCAGCGACCAGTTGGCGCCCGCATTGTCCGAGCGATACAGACCGCCACCCGGCAACGCTTCCACCAGCGCATACAGGCGCTGCGGATTCGCCGCCGTGACCGCCATATTGCCCTTGCCGATCAGTTCAGTGGGCAGACCCGCGCCGCCCTTGGTCCACGTGTCACCGCCATCGGTGCTCTTGTAGAAACCGCCAGCGCGCGATCCCGAGATGATCGTCCACGGCTTGCGCTCGATACGGTTCATCCACGCGTACACGACATTGGGATTGCCTGGCTGCAATTCCACGTCCATCGCGCCAGTGCTGTCGTTCAGATACAGCGTCTTCTTCCACGTCTTGCCACCGTCAGTCGTCTTGAAGACGCCACGCTCAGTATTCGGCTTGAAGATGTCGCCGTACGCGGCCACCCACGCGACGTCGGGATTTGATGGATGAATCCGCACCGCGCCGATCTGGCCGGCGTTGTACAAACCAGCGAACTGCCATGTCTTGCCGGCGTCGGCGCTGCGATACACCCCGCGACCCGTCGACACATTGCTGCGCACGCCATCAGATCCCGTGCCAACGTAGATGACGTCCGCATTGGACTCGGCAACGGCAATCGATCCGATTGAGCCCACCGGCATTTTGCCGTCCGTAATGGGCTCCCAACTTTCGCCGCCGTTCGTGGTGCGAAACACACCACCGCTGGCAACGCCCATATAGAACGTGCGTGGCTGAGCCGGTACGCCGGTGACCGCGGTGGCACGTCCGCCGCGCGAGTGGCCGGCCAGTCGATATCGCAGCCCACTGAACAACGCGCTGTCCACCGCCGCCATCAGTGGCGCTTTCACGACGGCCGGCGCCTTGGTCGGCTTCGCTCCCTGAGCGACGAGGGCAACCGGCAACGATGCGAGCGCGAAGAACAGCGGAACAGATCGGTTCGTCATGGCAGGACTCAAGCAGCAGGAGAAAAGTGGATCGCAGAAGGCACAGAGTTCACCTCGTGCTCCGCACCGCAAGTTGCCACTATTACGCCCCGCTCACCAGAGACGCTGCGCCCCGCACATCTACCGTCTCCCCGTCTCCAGTCTCCCTTCTCCCCCGCCTACGAAGTCCCCTTCACTCCAATCTCGATCGTCCTCCAGCGCCCCTGCCTGAACCGCACCACACTCAACAGCGCCCGCAGTCCGTGGCCAATCACAATGGCCATCCACACGTCGCTGGGGACCAACTGTCGCGTCATCTGAATCACGCTCAGCATGCCAATCGGCACGGCGAATTGCGAGATGAGCGAGATGTACAATGGAGATTTGGTGTCGCCGGTTCCCTGCAATCCGCCGGTGTAGGTGAGCGCTGTAGTAATGAAGAGCCCCGAAATGCTGAGGAAGCCAAGCAGTTGCACGCCAATGCGCACGACATCGGGCTGCTCCATGCCAAACAGCGCCAGCAACTGCGTGGGAATGGCGACAAAGAGCAGGCCAACACTGGCAGCAATTGCGAGGCCGA
>JBEBIR010000735.1:0-2171 GCA_040080315.1 Gemmatimonas sp. | reverse complement strand
GCCGCACAACGGAAAGGTGACGGGCCGCACCGTCAGCGGGCATGTGCTCGGAGGTCCCCGGTCCCGAAGCGCGCATGCCCGACGCGGCCTCGGCGGCGCGTGGCGTCTACCGGACCCGACGCCCGCAGGCCTCGCCGCCCTTTCGGCTGGTGTCGATAATCTGCAGCGACTACAGACCGTGTACGACGACCGCTTCGCGCGCGTGTTCGGCCCGTGGCGGTCCCGTCTTCTGCTTTGACGGACAGCTGGCACTCGCGATCGTGCAGCTTCAGGCGTATCATCTCCGTGGTGGCTGGCCTTCCAGCATGCGCCCCGTCGGCAGATGGTGAGCGCGTGGAGAGGGGTGGAGCAACGGAGAGCTCCACGTAACCGTGGCGGCCCAGCCGCGGCTCGATACTAGGTATCGCTCCCTTCGGGATTGCCCCCAAACCAGTGTCCATGGACCCCGTTCGCGACCAGCTGCAGCAGGCGTTGGGCGAGACCTACCGCGTGGACCGCGAGCTGGGCGGCGGCGGGATGTCGCGGGTCTTCCTCTCCACGGAAACGGCGCTCGACCGGCGGGTCGTGCTCAAGATCTTGCCGCCCGACCTCGCCAGTGGCGTGTCGGTAGACCGCTTCAAACGCGAGATCACTCTCGCCGCGCGCCTGCAGCATGCGCACATCGTCCCGCTGCTCTCGGCCGGTGAGGCGAACGGGCTGCCCTGGTTCTCGATGCCGTATGTGGAGGGCGAGTCGCTCCGCGTGCGGCTTCGCCGTGGGGAATTGCCGATGGCCGAGGCCGTGCGAACACTGCGCGACGTGGCGAGCGCGCTGGCCTACGCGCACGCGAAGGGGGTCGTGCATCGCGACATCAAGCCGGAGAACATCCTGCTCGCCGATGGTAGTGCGACGGTGGCCGATTTCGGCGTGGCCAAGGCGATCGAAGCGTCGCAGACGAACCCGGGGTCATCGCTGACCTCCGTCGGCATGGCGCTGGGGACGCCAGCATACATGTCGCCGGAGCAGGCGGTCGGAGACGCGCGCACCGATCATCGCGCGGACATTTACGCGCTCGGCGTGGTGGCGTATGAAATGCTGGCCGGTCACCATCCGTTCGCCGGGCGGTCGCCGCAAGCGACGATGGCGGCGCACATGACGGAGACGCCAGCGCCGGTGGAGCAGATCCGCCAATCCACACCGCCCGCGCTGGCGCAGCTCGTGCAGCGGTGTCTCGCCAAGAGTGCCGCCGACCGGCCGCAGACGGCGCAGGAGATCGTGCACGCGCTTGACGCCCTCGTGACGCCGACGGGGACGAACCCTCTCGCGGCCCCGAGCGGCGTCGTAACCAGCGCACGAGACCCGGCCACCGCGGCGGTACCGTCCCGACGACGAACCGGTCCGCTCACGGCGGCCGCCATCGCGGTGCTGCTCATCGCCGCGGCAACCACCGTCTGGATGTCGCGCGCGCCGGCAGCACCCGCCGCGTCGGAGCTGGACCGTCCGCTGCTCGCGGTGCGCCCGTTCCGCAGCCTTTCGGACGGCGCGCAGCAGGCCTACTTCGCGGCCGGGATGACCGAAGAGATCCGCGGACAGTTGTCGCAGCTGTCGTCGCTGCGCCTCCTCAGCCGGAACGGGCTCGATGGCTATCAGGACGATGCGGCACGCGCGGTGCGCGAGCTGGGCGTGCGGCACTTCGTGGACGGCAGCGTCCGCGTGGAAGGCAATCGTGTACGCGTGAGCGCGGAGCTGGTCGATGGCTCGACGCAGCAGACGATGTGGTCGCAGCAGTACGACCGCGACCTGGCCGACATCCTGGCGGTCCAGGGGGACGTCGCCTTGCAAATCGCGCGCGCGCTCCAGGCCACGCTCTCGCCGGAAGAGCAGACGCGGCTCAAGCGCCGGCCGACGCAGAACGCCGACGCGTACGCCCTGTACCTGGAGTCTCAGCAGATGGAGGCGACGGATCGCGCGAAGAACGTGGCCGCCCAGGAGATGCTGCGACGTGCGCTGGTGATGGATCCTGACTTCGCGCTGGCGCGCGCCAGGCTCGCTTATCGGCTGATCTTCATGGGCTTCTATGACAGCCTGTCATACGTGGACCGGGGAATGGCGGAAGCGCGGCAGGCCGCACGCACCGATCCCGGGCTGCCCTCGGTCTACTTCGCGCTCGCCACGGGTTACACGCTCAAGGG
>JBEBIR010000734.1:0-2173 GCA_040080315.1 Gemmatimonas sp. | reverse complement strand
GTATAATACCTCGCGTCACATTCCCGCAATTAGTGTTCAGCCGCCTTCACCTCATCCCAGAGCGCGTCCTGCTGCGCCAGTGTCAGCGCGGCGAACTCGAGGTCCCGTTCGCGTGCGAGGTGCTGCATGGACGCGTACCGCCGCGTGAACTTGGCGTTGGCCCGATCGAGGGCCAGCGCGGCGTGCACGCCCGTCTTGCGACACAGATTGACGACGGCAAACAACAGGTCGCCGAGTTCTCCTTCCAGTGCGTCTGAATCGCGCACGGTGCCCGCGTCATCCATCAGCGCCGCGACCTCCTCAACTTCCTCGCGCACTTTGGCCAGCGGACCAACGGCATCTGGCCAGTCGAACCCCACCCCGGCGGCGCGATCCTGCAACCGATGCGACCGATGCAGGGAAGGGAGGCCCGCGGGAATGCCTTCGTCCAGCGATCGACGCTGCGCCGTGTCCGCCTTCATCGCCTCCCACGAACGCTTGACGCCGTCGCCGTACAGGTGCGGGTGTCGCGCGTGCATTTTGTGGATCAACGCGCCCGCGACGTGCTGCGCGTTGAATGCCCCGCGATCTTCCGCGACGACGGCGTGGAACAACACCTGCAGCAGCAGGTCGCCGAGTTCGTCGCGCAGCACGGCATCGTCGCCCTGGGCAATCGCGTCATCGACTTCGTGCGCCTCTTCAATCAGATACGGCCGAAGTGACGCGTGCGTCTGCACGCGATCCCAGTCGCACCGTGCACGAAGGTCACGCATGAGCGCCAGCGCATCGTCCAGCGATCGTGGCGCGGGCTGCTCAGGTGGCTGCGGGTCTGGCGACATGTCTGGTCGGATCCTTTCGCGCACGCCGTGCGCGGGTATTGATTGAGGGATGCTGCGGCCTCACGCCTCCTCCGAGCCAATATACCCCGACCGCTCTCCGTCATCATTGCGCGCGTGGGTGGATGTCGATCTCGACGCCGTGCGGCGCAATGCCCTCAAATTGCGCGCGCGGGCCGGGGTGCCGCTGATCGCCATGGTGAAAGCCGACGGCTACGGAACCGGCATGCTCCCAGTGGTGCGCGCCTTGGGTGGGAGCTTTCGCGGAGGCGATCCATCGTCCGTATCGATGGCCGCGCCGTGGGCATTCGGCGTGGCGACGCTCGACGAGGCCGCAACCCTGCGACAGGCCGGATGTCTGTCCCGTATCCTGTGTACGACGCCGCTGACCCTGCGAGACTTGCCCGATGCCCGGTCGCTCGATGCGCGCCCAGCGTTGCATCGCGCAGAAGACATCACGGCGTGGTCTGCGTTGCGTGGTGGCGCGTGGCACCTGTCGATCGATACCGGGATGTCCCGTGCCGGCGTCCGCTGGGACGAGGTCGGCGCGCTGGCGCCGGTGCTGCGAGAACATCCACCCGAGGGAATCTTCACCCACTTCCATTCAGCCGAACTCGCTGACGGCTCGCGCGAGGAACAGGAGCGGCGCTTTGCACACGCGCTGCGTAAGCTCGGCGACGCCGTTCCGCCGAACGCGCTCATACACAGCGACAACAGCGCGGCAATCGCTGCGCGCGGACCATCGCCGGGACATCTGGCGCGACCCGGCATCGGACTCTACGGATCGACGGCGGTCACGGCACTCGATCTCGAGCAGGTGGTGCATCTTCGCGCGCGTGTCGTGGACATTCGACACGTGCACAACGGCGAATCGGTGAGCTATGGTGCGACGTACACGGCCGCCGGAACGCGGCATATAGCGACAGTGGCCTTGGGATATGCCGATGGCTATCGACGTGCGCTGTCCAATCACGCAGAGGCGTTGCTGCGCGGACGCCGCGTGACAGTGGTCGGCACAATCACCATGGACATGACCATGCTCGACGTGACGGCGCTCGACGGCGCTTGCGCGGTGGGCGACCCGGTCACGTTTATCGGACGCGACGGCGGGGACTGCCTCTGGACCGATGACGTAGCGCGCAGCGGCGATCTCTCGCCCTACGAACTGCTGGTGGGCCTGCGTCTCCGTGTGCCGCGTCGCTACTTCGAGGCATCGGCCGACGGCTCGTTTGACGCGGACCATTCATGACAGTGGCTCACCCATCGTCGGCACCAGCAGCCCTGGCCGATCGACGCGCCATCATCCTGATTCTGGATGGCGTCGGCTGCGGCGCCGCACCCGACTCGCCGGCATACGG
>JBEBIR010000733.1:0-2176 GCA_040080315.1 Gemmatimonas sp. | reverse complement strand
GTCGAGTATACAGCGGAGTTTCCCGACGCGCGAGGAGCCGGGTTTCGGGATGGCGAGCAGGACGACGCCGAGTAACCGGGATAGGAAAATCGATCGGGGGTGGGCGAGTATCCGACGCGATCACCGACTGCAAGGACCGACAGACGGGCGGCGGCGGGTCCTCTGCCCCGCTTGCGCCGCTCGCGGGCCCCGTTTCGCGGCCCACGCCGCAACCGGCCGATTTGACCCGTCAAGCCGACGGACGGCTTCCAATCCTGGCCATCGACTGACGGCGTCCGATGTTTCGCCGCGAGGCCGGTCGTCCGCTCAAGCCTTACGGATATCGCGTCCTACTGATTTACGGCGCAATGCGACTGATACTTCTCGGCGTGGGTTCCCGGCGGGGTTGCAGCGCCTTCCTCCGCTTGCGCTCATCCTTCCGCGCGCGACGCCTCCGATTCCACCTGATGAATCCATACACCAACGCTGTTACCAGCACCGCGCCAACAATCTCGCCGACGCGTCCGACATGTCCGACCGCGCGCACCGCCGCTTCACCGGCCGCATAGCCAATCAGCGTAAACACAATCGTCCACAGCGCCGACCCCAGCAGCGACGCGGCCAGATAGGTCGCGAGGGGCACGCGTGCCGCGCCGCACGCGAGAGGCAGCACGATCCGTAGTCCGAACGCAAAGCGCACCAGGAACGACGCAGTGAGCGGATTGCGCCCAACCACACGCAGGGCTACCGTGCCCGCGGCACGGAATCGCGGGAATCGTTTGCGAATCCAGTCCCATTTCACGCGGCCGGCCGCATACAGCAGCGTGGTACAGATCCAACCGCCCAGTGTGATGCCGGCGATCACGCGAATTACCTGTAATTCGCCTTCGTGCGCCGCGATGCCGCCGAATATCGGCGCCAATTCCTCAATCACAATGGCCGACAGCCCCAGGAACGCGTAGGTCCAGAAACTGTCAGCGAGTGCTTCCACGAAGTTGAGATCCGCCCAGCCGCTTGCCGACACCGCGGTAACTGCCACGATGGCGAGCGAAAGCAGTCGGACCGGTATCATCATCGGCGTTCGGTGGGAGCGGGCGAGGACCAGCGAGGGGAACGAGGAATCTAGCGGCCTGTTCGGGCGTTCCGGCGCGCTAGTCGCCCATGCTTGGCACGGGATCAATCGCCCGAAACTGTCCGGTGTGCGGCGACGTCAGGCCCACTCGTCGCCCAAACCAACTGCGCATGTTGTCGAGTATCTCGTAGAACGTCGGGATCACCAGCAACGTGAGCACGGTTGACGTAATGACACCACCAATGACGGCAACACCCAGTGGCGCGCGGAACGACGCCCCTTCGCCTCGTCCCAGCGCCACCGGGATCATACCCGCGATCAGCGCGAAGGTTGTCATCAGAATGGGGCGCAGTCGAATGGCGCCGGCCTCGATCAGCGCATCACGCAGCGGCATGCCGTTGCGCTCACGTGCCCACTTCGCGAAGTCGATGAGCAGAATGGCGTTCTTGGCGACAATGCCACACAACAAGATCACCCCAATCAAGCTCATGAGATTGATCGTATGCCCGGTAATGGCCAGCGCACCCATCACGCCAATCAGCGACAGCGGCAGCGAGATGAGAATTGCGATCGGATCGAGAAACGACCCGAATTGCACCACCAGAATGAGATACATCAGCGCGACGGCGACGCCGAGCGCGACATAGATGTTGGTGAACACTTCCTGCTGTTGCTCGACTTGTCCGCCGGTGGACAACTGCACCCCGGGCGGCATCGGGATTTTCGATGTCTTGTCTTCGATGTCCTTCATCACTTCGCTCAGTGACCGTCCGGCGAAGTTGGCTTCCACCTTGATCACGTTGTCGCGATTGAGATGGTTGACGATGGCGGGACCGAGGTCGCTGCGGATGCGCGCCACTTGCTGCAGCGGGATAAGCTGCGCGTTCGGACCTGATCCGATGGCAATGGGCAACTGCGCCAGATCGGAACCGCGCGCGCGCGCCTCGGGTGTCAAACGCACCATCACTTTGCGCGTTTGGTTGGTGGGATCCACCCAGTCGCCGGCATCGAGTCCGGCAAAGGCCGGTCGAATGGCCTGCGCCACTTGTCCGATGCTGAGGCCGAGCGATCCGGCCAGACCGCGATCGATCTCCACGGTCAGCTCCGGTTTTTGCCCCTTGGTGC
>JBEBIR010000732.1:0-2179 GCA_040080315.1 Gemmatimonas sp. | reverse complement strand
GACGGCGTGCGCGCCCCACAGCAGCGCGCGAGAAGCTCTTGCGTCAACCACCACAGTATTCGACTCCATGGGTCTGAGTTCACCAAACACGTGCGTACCAGTCCAGCACCCGGCGAGCGCGCAACGTGATCCAACGATTCGGCGCGCCCACCGTGCCAGCCAGCTCTTCGTGAAGTGTGTCACGGTGCCGTGTGTCAAGCAACCAACGCCCATCGCTCTGGCGGCGCTTGAGCACGATCGCGATAGGCTCCTCCATGCGCGCCTCCGGCCGCGCACCCGCTGCTCGTAGGTAGTCGAGCGCGCGAAGCACGTCATAGTGCCAGAGCGTCGGAAATGCGAACTGCGTCCACGTCGGCGTGACAATCTCGCCATTCGACAACCTCCGGAGCAGCCGACGCGCCAGGAGATACTCCTGCCCGCGCAGGCGCGCCTCGCTCACCGCCGATACGGTGCCGAACGCCTGCTCGAACGCGAGCAGGCCTTCCAGCACACAGATCGTCGTGTGAAACGATGAGCGAACCGAGCCGCGCTCCGCCTCGCAGTTCCAACCGCCGTCCACGAGCTGTTCACTCAGCAGTCGTTCGACCAGTCGCTCACGGCGCTCGCCGAAGTAGGCGCCGAGGGCGACGACGCGCCCGTTGATGCACGGCTCGACCTCTCCGTCAAAGAAGGGCGAGTCGCCGAACTCTGGTCCCCAGGTGACGTTGCGGCCAATCAGGTCAATCGCGGTTCGCACGCGCGCGTTCATCGGGTCAATTCCCAGATCACGCAAGAACAACAGCGTGTAGAGATTCGACCACCAGAACGGCGTCGCGAGGCCGTCGCCCCACTGACCATCGGAGCGTTGTTGATCGAGCAGTCGCGATCCCCATCCCTCCAACGCAACGCGCGACCGCTCGGCCACGACGATCTCCGGCGGCGTGTCGGTGAGATCGCGCATGACCTGCCAGCGAATCGACGGGTCGGCGTCGAGGAGCCAGTCGACAACCCACGGTCCGGACATCGTCATCGCAACGCAGTCGCTAAGCCAACACGGAATAGAGCTGAAGGACATTGCCTTCAGGGTCCCAGCCGTCGACGTACCGACGACCCTCATACTCCCATTCACGCTCGATGGGTCCCACCCCGCCGCCGTTGGCCGCTGCGACGCTACGCGCGATCGACAACGACGAGACGGCCAAGGACAGCTTGACGGCCGCATCATCCCGAAGCGCCGGCGGCACCGCACTCGGAATCGACGATGCAATCTCCTCGGGGATCGCATGCAACAGCAGGCGCCCGGCGCCGATCTGCAGTGTCACATGCGACGACGCTTCGTGGAGCGACGCGACACTGAGGACACGCTGATAGAACCGCGCCATGGACCCAAGGTCCTTCGCGAACACGACGGCGTCGATGGAGATGGACATGCTCACCCGGCAGACTCCGAGGAATGAAAGCGCCGCGGCTTGCGGCGTGAATCCGATGCCGAGATATTAACGCCCGGTGTCACGGGACACCTCCGGTCCGCGGAAAGGGCAGCGCCCACCCTCGCAGTGTCAGATTCCCATGCGCCCTCTTCGGGCCGATGGAGCGGACGCCGGCCATAACGAAGGAGGCGTCCCATGGCATCAATGTTTCGACGTGCGCTCCCCGAGCGCGCCAACCTCGCGCAGCAGAAGACTCAGGCGAAGGAGCTGCTGCGAGCGTTCGCCGGTGGCGAACCCGACGCCGTCGCCCGCGTCCGCGACGCGCTTCCGGACAAACAACGCATCGTGCTCGCCGACGCACAGTTCGCGCTGGCGCGCGAGTATGGCTTTCACGACTGGGGCGCGCTCAGGCGGCATATCGACGAGCGCGCCGCGCTCGCACGGCCGCCGCACGAGCAGATGCACGAGGCGATGCGGCGCCATGACGCGACGGCGGTGCGTCGACTGCTCTCCCAGCACCCCCAGTTCAGACCGCTCATCAACGCGCCGCTGTTTCCGTTCAACGCTCCCGCCATCGTGGCGTGTGCCGACAACGCGGCGATGGTCGACGTGCTGCTGGAGTTTGGCGCCGATCCCAACAAACGCAGCGAGTGGTGGGCCGGTCCGTTCCACGCGCTGCACGTCGCGACGGGCTCGGCGGCGGAGCGACTGCTCGCGGCCGGCGCGATTCCGGACGCCTGTGCCGCCGCGCACCTGGACCAAGTTGAGTG
>JBEBIR010000731.1:0-2180 GCA_040080315.1 Gemmatimonas sp. | reverse complement strand
CTGCGTGAGATCATGTCGGAATCCGGGGTCAACGTGGAAAGTCCGATCGTCGCCAGCTGCGGCACGGGCGTCACTGCCTGCGCCGTGGTGCTCGCGCTTGATGTGATGGGAGTCGACAACACGGCCGTCTACGACGGGAGTTGGACGGAATGGGGGAGTACGTCAGAATTGCCTCTGGAAATTGGTCCGGCGCGCCGCTGAGCTTGCCTTCGGCTGCGTCGCAGCCGGATATTGCCTTGCACACGCGTCGTCCCGCTGAGCCCACCCTGAACGCCCCGATGGAAGGACCTGCCCGATGCGTGCATTCCGTGCCACTGCAATCGTAGTCGTCACCGCGATTTCCGGTGCGCTGTTGGCGACCTGTTCGGACGTCAACACGCTGACCCGTGTCGACGGCACGCAAACCATGCGTCCGCGTGCAGACGTGACGACGGCCGCGGATCCGATGGTTGTGGCCGCCGGCGACGCCGTGTGTGGAACGGGAACACCAGCGGGCACGCCCTGCAAGCATGCCGCCGTTGCCTCGCTGATCACGTCGCTCAATCCGACGGCGGTCCTGCTGCTTGGCGACAATCAATATGAAAACGGCACACTGTCGGACTACAACACGTATTACAACGCCTCGTGGGGAGCATTCAAGAGCATCACCAAGCCGTCGGCGGGCAACCACGAATACAACACGGCGAATGCGAGCGGCTACTACGACTATTTCAATGGCGTTGGCGTGCAAGCCGGCCCAGCCGGCGATCGCGCCAAGGGGTACTACAGCTTCAACCTCGGTGCCTGGCACTTGATTGCGCTGAACAGCAACTGCAGCGCCATCGGCGGCTGCGGCGCTGGATCCGCGCAGGAGCAGTGGCTGCGCGCCGATCTCGCGGCCAACACGAACGCCTGCACGTTGGCCTACTGGCATCACCCGCGCTTCAGCTCGGGTTCGCACGGCAACAATACCAGCGTGCAACCGCTGTGGCAGGCACTGTATGATCTCGGTGCCGACCTTGTGCTTGGCGGTCACGATCACATCTACGAACGTTTCGCTCCGCAGACCCCTACTGGTGTGCTGGACAACGTGCGCGGTATCCGCGAGTTCGTGGTTGGCACTGGCGGCAAGGAACAGTCCGGATTTTCGACCATCAAGGCCAATAGTCAGTTGCGCAGCAACACATCGTACGGCGCGCTTCAGCTTACCCTGCGCCCAACCAGTTATGACTGGGCCTTCGCGCCAATTCCTGGCAACACACTGTCCGACGCTGGCAGTGCCGCGTGCTACGCCGGCGTGACACCACCACCGCCGCCACCGCCCACGCAGACAACGCTGACAATCTCTGCGTCCGCTGACGCGTACACGTTGCAGGGTTCGTCGAACTCCAATTTCGGCACACGGACTACGCTGCTGGTGGACGGATCTCCCGCCGCTCGCACCTACTTCAAGTTTGCCGTCACGGGAATCGGCACAAAGTCGGTGGTGAGCGCCAAGCTGCGACTGTACGCCGTAGATCCCTCCGACACCGGCGGCCGACTGCACCGCGTCTCGAGCACGTCATGGGGCGAAACCACGATCAAGTGGTCCAATGCTCCTGCATACACGGCGGCCGTGATTGGCACGATTGGCGCCGTCGTGTCCGGATCGTGGTATGAAGTGGACGTCACCGGCCAAGTCACCGCTGATGGCACCGTGAGTTTCGCCCTCGAGTCGACATCCACAAACGGCGCCGACTATCGATCACGAGAGGGGGGGAGCAGTACTGCACCACGACTAATCGTCGTGGTGAACTGAGAACTGAGAACTGAGTACTGAGAACTGAGTACTGAGTACTTAGTTCTCAGTACTCTGTAATTCTTTCCAAGTCCAGAGCGCGCCGAGCGCGTCTACGATTCCGAAGCCGATCAGTGTTGATGGGGCAAGTGCGGCGGCGGCCAACCCGGCGAAGCCCAGCAGCGCCAGCCCGCGCAGCCAGACGGTTGCGCGAAAGAACGGAACGAGATCGGCACGTGCGGCGACCACGTAGTAGGCGCCCAGTATCCCGACCACGAGACCGAGCACACGAATCCACGGCTCCGTCGTCGGCGCAAGCTGCAACATGCCGAGCAGCGAGTTGGGTGATCCCAGAAGGATTGCCGACGTGCCGATCAAATAGAAACCAAATACAAATACACTGCGCGCGGCTCGCGTCATGAGG
>JBEBIR010000730.1:0-2190 GCA_040080315.1 Gemmatimonas sp. | reverse complement strand
CGCGAGCGCGCACGGTCCGCGCTATGCTCGAATCTGTCGCCCGATCTCCTGAGCCGCAAACGGGAGTCACCCCACGTTCCGTAGGGAACTCCCCTCAGACCTATTCCAGACTCGGTTCCCACGCCTCCGCTTCACGCGGACGAAGGTGCGGATTGCGCGTCAGCATCCGCACGCACGTGTTCCAGCGAAGAATAGCCTCGTCGTTTCCCTGCGGGCGCTCGGCCTCGGCCTTCGCATACCAGGTCATCGCCTTTTCGATCCAGTCGTACGCCATTTCCGAGCCGCGCGGGACCGCACGCTGCAGCACCGCCTTGGCCCACCGTTCGCAAATAACGCCGTTGTAGTACGCGTTCCGGTACGGGTCGGTCAGCTGTGACACCGCCGCGCCCGCGCGGGCGCGATCCTCCGCGTGACCGGCGGCGAACTGGTCGGTGATGGCAAGCACATGCATCACCAACGCCTCCACATTCGCGGGGTCCACGCTGAGCACGTCCAGACAGATGCTCTCCGCCGCCACCGAGTCGTTGAGCAAGCGATACCGGTGCGCCTTCGCCAGCGCCGCTGCGATCCCTTCACGGGTGATCGGCTTCATCGCCGGTGCCGTCCACGTCATGACTTCTTCCTCCGAAACAGCCGCACGAACTTCACGACCGGATCGTAAAACTCGTCCACCACGCGCTCTTTGAGCGGGATGATCGCGTTGTCGGTGATCGTGATGTGTTCAGGACACACCGCCGTGCAGCACTTGGTGATGTTACAGTACCCAATCGCATGCTCGTCCTTGAGATCGCGCATGCGGTCTTCGGTGTCAAGCGGATGCATCTCCAGCGCCGCCGCGTAAACGAGATGCCGGGGTCCGATAAACTCGTCGTGTTTGTGGTGATCGCGCAGGACGTGGCAGACGTCCTGGCACAGAAAGCACTCGATGCACTTCCGAAACTCCTGTACGCGGTCCACGTCCACCTGATCCATGCGCCAGGTGCCGTCGGGCGCGTCGGGCGCGCGGGGGGTGAACTTCTTGATCCGCTTCTTCACCTCGAAGTTCCACGACACGTCCGTTACCAGATCGCGCACGTGCGGGAACGCGCGCATGGGCTCCACGGTCACGGACTCATTGGCTGGCAGTTCATCCATGCGCGTCATGCACATGAGCTTGGGATGGCCGTTGATCTCGGCCGAGCAGGACCCGCACTTCCCTGCCTTGCAGTTCCACCGGATCGCCAGATCGTTGGCATGCTCCGCCTGGATCTGGTGCATCGCGTCCAACACCACCATGCCCTCGGTGACGTCGGTGGAATAGTCCGCGAATGCGCCAGTGCCGCGCTCGCCCCGCCAAATCTTGAAAGTCGTCGTCGCCATTAGGATTTCTGTTCCTCGATGATGGCCTTGAGCTCGTCGGGCATGGCCGGGATTGCGCGCCGCTCGAGCTCCATCTCGCCGGTATTCCCCTTCCGCAACACAATGTTGAAGGTCGCGTAGGCAGCGTCCTTGTCAGGAAAATCGTCACGGAAGTGACCACCGCGACTCTCCTTTCGTTCGATCGCCGCCCGCGTGATCGCTTCGGAGACAGTCATGAGATGATGCAGGTCGAGCGCCGTGTGCCACCCGGGATTGTATTCACGATTTCCATGCACGCCGACCGTGCGCGAACGTTCGCGGAGCGCGGCCACGCCATCCAGAGCGCGGCGCATCTCGCCGTCCTCGCGCACAATGCCCACCAGCTTCTGCATCATGCCCTGCAGCTCGTGCTGAATGGCATACGGCGCCTCGGGGCTGCCACTGCGTCCGAAGGGCGCAAGAGCGGCGGCCACCGACGCGTCGGCATCCGTCGACGCCATGCGGGTTGTGGCGTGACCCTTCGCAAACGTCGCCGCGTACTCGCCGGCGCGCTTGCCGAACACCAGCAGGTCCGAAAGCGAATTGCCGCCCAGGCGATTGGCACCGTGCAGTCCCGCCGCACACTCGCCGGCGGCGAACAGTCCAGGCACATTCGACATCTGCGTGTCTCCATCCACGCGAATGCCGCCCATGATGTAGTGCGTCGTGGGACCCACTTCCATCGGCACCGCCGTGATGTCGATATTCGCCAGTTGCATGAATTGATGATACATCGACGGCAGCTTCTTCCGGATGTGCTCGGCGCCCTTGGGAATGCGCTCCTTGATCCACGCGATGTCGAGGAAGACGCCG
>JBEBIR010000729.1:0-2190 GCA_040080315.1 Gemmatimonas sp. | reverse complement strand
CCCAGGGCGCGATAGGACGCTCTTCATCGGCCGAGATCTTCAGATCGCCGACCTTGATGACATCACGACGGGTGGTGAAGCTTCCACCGCGGAAGAACAGGAATCCGCCAACCGCGATCAACGCGATGCCGACGAGTGTGGACGCGCGCATGACAGTCTCCTAGCACAGGTGAATCGCGCAACTCGCGACCTGTACGGACACTACCTGCGCTGCGCAGTGCGAACCATCGCCCGTTTAGGGTATATGGGGCTCGTGAACGGCGAAAAATGGTCCTTTCGGACGATGCCCCCCGACAGCGGTCGTCGGCAGATTTCCTTCTTGAAGGGCATCATCCAATGCAATTCCCCATTTCGGAGTCCCGCACAATGCAAAAATCCGCATACATCGTGTTCGCGATCGCCACGGCCGTGTTGGCGGTCGGCTGCAAGAAGGATGACGCGGTCATCAAGACCACCAGCAACGGTGAGACCAACTTGTCCGCCTCGGCGGATTCGGCCGATGCGCGTGGCCATTCCATGGTTCGCATTGTCAACGCCGGCAACAGCGGCAAGGACGTGGCGCTGCAACTGGGCGATCAAACCCTGTTTGACGACGTCAAGGCGGCGTCGGTGACCGACTACCGCGAAGTCGCCGCCAACCTGGCGAAGTTCTCGGCGCGTGCCCCGGGTGCGGGTGACACTGCCACGCTGGCGCAGAACGACCAGATCCTGATGGACGGCAATCGCTACACTGTGTTTCTGATCGCCGAGGACCTGTCGCGCAACACGCTGCGCATCGTCAAGGACGAGGTGATTCCCGACAGCGGCATGACGCGTATTCGCGTGGTGCATGCGGCTCCGGGTGGGCCGGAACTGGACGTCAGCCTGGCGGGTTCGCAGGACAAACTCTTCTCAGGTATCAACTTCAAGAGCGAGGCCGGCTACAAGGACATCGATCCGGCGAAAGTCGTGCTTGAAGTGCGCGCCAAGGACGAAGCGAAGGTGTTGCTCCGCATCCCGGCGATGGAACTGAAGAAGGGCACGGCCACGACGGTCGTGATTACGGGCGCCAGCAAGCTCGCATTCTTCAAGTTCACCGATATCATGATTCCGACGGCGCCGAAGATGTAGGATGCGGCCCGTCCGACACGAACGACGCACTCATGGTTTGAGTGCGTCGTTCGTGTTTGCGGGCGGCCCGGGCGGTCAACGCCTACGTCGCGAGGAACGGTGCATCCACAATGACCAGATGGTGTGCGCCGTCGTCTACGAGGTCAATCACGCTGCTGGCGACGTGCTTTCCATCAACCGTGACCCGCGAGCCACGCAACTGAATCTCCGCTGGCTCGAGTACCGTGATCTCGTACAGCGTGTCCCCGAAGCGATACGACACCGCAAACGCCGGCCATGCCGTGGGTACGCAGGGGATGATCCGCAGCGTGTTGCCGATCTTGGTGAATCCCAGCAGATGTTCGAGCCCGACGCGGTACATCCAGCTGGCCGAGCCCGTGTACCACGTCCATCCACCCCGCCCAAGTTGTGACGGCGCCGTGTAGACATCCGCGGCCACGACGTACGGCTCCACCTTGTAGCGCTCCATCGCGTCGGCAGTTGCGCTGTGCGTGAGCGGATTGAGCATTTGAAACAGCTCGAACGCCCGCGTCCCATCGCCACGCAACGCCGTCGCCATCGCCCCCCACAGTGCCGCGTGGGTGTACTGGGCGCCATTCTCGCGTACGCCGGGCAGGTAGCCCTTGATGTAGCCGGGATCGTGATCACCCCGGTCGAACGGCGGCGTGAGCAGCATGATCACGCGTGCATCGTTCCGCACCAACTGGGTATTGAAGGCCTGCAGCGCGAGTTGCTGTCGCTCGTCCGCGCCGGCGCCCGAGATCACGCTCCAGCTCTGGGCGATGGAATCAATGCGGCACTCTTCGCTTGACGCCGACCCCATCGGGGTCCCGTCATCGTAGTAGGCGCGACGGTACCATTGGCCATCCCAGCCATGGGTCTCCACGGCATGCAGGTAGGCGTTCGCCTGCTCGCGCATGAACGCCGCCTCGGCCGGGTCCGGTCGCGCGTCGGCATGCAGCGCGAACGACCGCAGCGTCGTGATCAGGAACCACGCCAGCCAGACGCTCTCGCCTCGGCCCTCGGCGCCGACGCGACTCATGCCGTCGTTCCAGTCGCCTGTGCCGATCAGCGGCAGTC
>JBEBIR010000728.1:0-2194 GCA_040080315.1 Gemmatimonas sp. | reverse complement strand
GGGGTGCCGAGCCGCGCGCGCGACTGGCCGAGTTGCTGCTTGAGAAGAGCGGATTTCTGGAGGGGCGCGTATTCTTCACACTGGGCGGCGCCGATGCGAACGAGCACGCGGTCAAGTTCGCTCGACAGGTCACGGGGCGACCGCGAGGCATCGTCATCACGCGCGACCGCTCGTATCACGGCGCGAGCTACGCGACCATGGCACTCTCCGGCGACACGCGCACGAAGGCACAGGTCGATCCCGCGCTGCACCATGTCATCCACGCGCCGGCACCGTACGCGTACCGCTGTCCCTTCGGCACAACCGATGCCATGGAGTGCGGTCATCGGGCGGCCGCGCATATCGGTGCGCTGATTCAGCAGACCGGCGCTGCTGATGTCTCGGCGGTGCTGATGGAGCCGGATGCCGGTACCAATGGCATCGTGGCGCCCGACTCATTCTGGCCGGCGCTACGCGACGTCACACAACGGCACGGCACACTGCTGATTGCCGACGAGGTGATGAGCGGCTTCGGGCGCTGCGGAGAATGGTTCGCCTGGCAACGTCACGGCGAAAACGGTCGACCCGACATGATGACGCTGGCCAAGGGCCTGACCGGCGCACATCTGCCGCTGGGCGCCGTCGTGATTTCGGCCGAGGTGGCGGCACGCCTTGAGCACGAGATGCTATACACTGGCCTCACCTACTGCGGCCATCCGCTCGCGTGCGCAGCAGGGGTTGCAGCGGTGGAGGCATACGCGAATGAAGCGCTGATTGAACGATCGCGCGTGCTCGGAGCGCAAATGATGGACGCGCTGCAGACCATGCAAGCGCGGCACGCCGTGATCGGCGACGTGCGTGGTGGCTCCGGGTTGTTCGCGGTGGTCGAGCTGGTGACCAACCGCGACACGCGCGAACCAATCGCGCCGTGGCCGCGAACCGCCGCGCCGCTGGCGGCGCTGGTGCGCGATGGGCTCACTGCCGGCGTGTCGTTTGCCGCGCGCGGGAATCTGCTGTTGCTGGCTCCGCCGCTGGTGATCACGGAGCACGACCTGGGCGACGCGCTGGCACTGCTTGACCGATTGCTGGGCGTGCACTTCCCCCAACCGACGAACACCGCATGACCCAGTTCCTGTCGCTGCGCGATGCGATGGCGCTGCATGTGCGCGACGGTATGACCGTCGCGATGGAGGGCTTCACTCACCTGATCCCGTTCGCAGCCGGGCACGAACTCATTCGGCAGGAGCGTCGCCATCTCACCTTGGTGCGCATGACGCCGGATCTCATCTACGATCAGATGATCGGCATGGGATGCGCGACGGCACTCGTGTTCTCGTGGGGTGGCAACCCCGGTGTGGGCTCGCTGCACCGTTTGCGCGACGCGATTGAATCGCAATGGCCAAACGCCATCACCATCGATGAGCACAGTCATGCGGGAATGGCGGTGCGGTATTCCGCCGGTGCGAGCGGACTGCCCTTCGGTATTCTCAAAGGCTACACGGGCACGGACTTGCCGGCGGCGAATGCGGCGCGCATCGCGACCGTCACGTGTCCGTTCACCGGTGACGTGTTGACCGCGCTCCCCGCCATCACGCCCGACGTCACGGTGTTGCACGCGCAACAGGCCGATCGCGAGGGGAATGTGCTGCTGCGTGGAATCGTGGGCGCGAGTCGCGAGGCCGCGATGGCGGCGCGCACACTGGTGATCACGGTGGAAGAGCTGGTGGACTCACTCGACGCGTCGATGAACGCGTTCGTCATTCCAGCCTGGCAAGTGGCGGCCATAGCGGTGGTGCCCGGTGGCGCCTATCCCTCGTATGCCCACGGCTACTATGCGCGCGACAACGCATTCTATCTGGCGTGGGATGACATCGCACGCAGTCGCGAGGAGTTTCTGGCGTGGATGACGCGGCATGTAATGGGCACGAGTGATCACGCAGAGTTCCTGCGCGGTGTTGGAGCGGCGGAATGACGGGAAGCGCCTACACGCCCGACGAGATGATGACGGTCGCCGCGGCGCGTCGCCTGCGGGATGGCGCCGTGTGCTTTGTCGGGATCGGGCTGCCAAGCGCAGCCTGCAATCTGGCTCGACTCACCCACGCTCCCGATCTGGTGTTGATCTACGAGTCGGGGACCGTGGGCACGCGTCCGACGGTCCTGCCTTTGTCGATTGGTGATGGTGAGCTCGCTGAGACGGCGCGCACGGTGATTCCAC
>JBEBIR010000727.1:0-2200 GCA_040080315.1 Gemmatimonas sp. | reverse complement strand
ATAAGAGACAGGCCGTACTCCTTGCGCAGCGCTTCCATGGCCGCGGCGCGCGCCTGTTCTCGTGGCACGTCACGCGCCGGATCGCATTTCACGTAGCTGTTGAAGGCCACCAACTGAATCACGCCGCCGTTCTTCTTCAAAGCATCCAATTGCTCGTCATCCATGTTACGACTGTGATTGCAGATGGCGCGCACACCCGAATGCGAGCCGATGATCGGCGCCTTCGACAAGGCAATCGTCTGCAGCATCGACGCCTTCGACGGATGCGACACGTCGATCATCATCCCCAGCCGGTTCATCTCGGCGATCACCTGCTTCCCCAGCGGGCTCAGGCCATTGTGCAACCACACGCCGTCTCGTTCACCAGTGTTGGAGTCGGACAGCTGACTATGGCCGTTGTGTGCCAGCGACATGTAGCGCCCACCGCGGTCGTAGAACTTCTTGACGTTGGTGATGTCGGCCCCGATGGGAAAGCCGTTCTCCACGCCGATGAAAATTGCGCGCTTGCCGGTGCCGTGAATACGACGCGCGTCGGCGGCGGTCAGGGCCAGCTCGGCGCGATTTGGCGCCAACTGCTCCGTGAGCCGGTGAATGGCGTCGAACTTCTCCAGTGCCGACGCATTCGCGCGCGCAAAGCCGGCCGAATCCAGTTGCGCCGACTGGCCCACGTACACGATCAGAAAGGCCCCCGACATTCCGCCTTCTTCCATCTTGACCAGATCAACCTGGGTCAGCGGGAGCTTCTGGGTGTAATTAGGACCAGTCGCGTTAAAGTTGTTGGAATTGATGTCGACGTGGGTGTCGACCGAAAACACCTTGGCGTGAATGGCACGCGCCTTGGCGAGAAGGGCTTCGTCGGCGGGCTGCTGCGCCTGCAGGGGCAACGCGATGGCCAGCATGGCGCCGGCCGACAGGAGAGAGCGAAGATAGCGGCGCATGACAACCGGAGTGAAAGAGGGAAGCAACGGTGACGATTTCACGTAGAGAATGGCTGCGTTGGGCCTCAACCGCCACACTGGGCGCACTGGCGACGGCGAGTTCGACGGCCTGCGGTGAGCAGACACTCGCGCCACTGGAAGACCCCGAGGAGGGTCATCTCGTGTCGCGTCCCGGAACTCCCGTGTTCACCCCGCAATTGGGAGTCAACGCGTTGGGACTGGGAGGCAAGCGGGACGGTCTGCGCTTTGTTCCCTCTACGTTCCGCCCGGGCGAAGCGCTGCCATTGCTGGTGACGCTGCACGGGGCCAGCGGGAATGCCTACAACGGCCTTCAGCCGTTTCTGACGTTCGCCGAGGCGGCGCGGGTGGTGCTCATCTCCCCCGATTCGCGAAATCTCAGCTGGGACCGCCGATACGGCGGCTTCAATGTCGATGCGCGCTTTATCGACAACGCGATGTCAGACACCTACCTGCGCTGCGCGATCGATCCGGCCAAGATCGCCATCGCCGGTTTCTCGGATGGTGCGTCGTACGCGCTGTCGCTGGGGCTCACCAACGGCGACCTGTTTCGACAAATCGTCGCCTTCTCGCCTGGTTTTATGGTGCCAAACGTCAGCCGAGGTAGGCCCGCGATCTTTGATTCACATGGGACGAATGACCCGATTCTGCCCATCGCCACCACCAGCCGCGTCTTCGTACCGAAACTGCGATCGTCCGGCTATGCGGTCACGTATCGCGAATTCGACGGCGTCCATCAGATCCCGGCGACGGTGGCGGCGGACGCGTTTGCGTGGTTGGTGGCGGAGTGGGGGTGAGACCGTGTCTACCTCAACTCCCGCCGCCCTAGTGCCGCTGGCGCTGCGGCGCGACCGCCAGCTCCGGCCAGCACGATCAGCGTGAGCACGTACGGCACCGCGAGAAATAGCTGGTACGGCACATGCTCCCAGCCCATCGCCTGAAACAAGGTCTGCAACGCACTCGCTGCGCCGAACAGCAACGCGGCTGCGGCCACGCCAATCGGACGCCAGCGACCGAGCACCACAATGGCGATGGCGATGAATCCGCGTCCGGCCGACATCCCTTCAGCAAAGGTGCCGGCCTGCGCCAGAACAAGCGTCGCACCGGCCAGACCGGCCATCGCGCCAGCGAACAACACCGCGGCTGTTTGCACCAGGCGCGGTCGAATGCCAGCCGCAATCGCGGCGTCTGGCGACTCACCCATCGCCCGGGTCGCCAACCCGCTGTGGGTGCGCGCCATCCAC
>JBEBIR010000092.1:0-9951 GCA_040080315.1 Gemmatimonas sp. | reverse complement strand
CACCGCCAACGCTGCCGGTAACGTGACCGTGAGCGCAGCAAGTGAATCACAGGTCGGGGGAACCACATTAACGGTGCAATCCCCGCCGCCCACGATCATCTCAATCGCGCCGGCCACGTTGGCACCGGGTGGTACGGCCACCATCACTGGAGCCGGCTTCGACACCTCGCTCGGCGGTGTCTCTGTCACCATCCGCGGCGCCGCGGCGCCAATCGTCACGGGGACCGGCACGCAACTCGTGGTCACCGTGCCCTGCGTGGAATCCGGCGCTGCCGACGTCCGCGTGAGTAGTCCCGGCGCCGCTCCGGTCACGCGCACACATGCGGTCGTCACCACGCAACGCTCGGTGCCGATTGGCCAGCCGCTCATTCTCTCCAGCAGCACCGCCTCGGCCTGCAATGAGCTCACCGCGACCGGCGGACCCGCTCGTTACCTCATCGCCGTATTCAGCGCCGCAACGTCGCAGAACACCCTCAGCGCATTCGAACTCGCAGGTAACTCACCAGTTGCGGGCGCCGTGCGCGCCGCGCCGATCTCCTTGCCGGCAACGCGCCTCGCGGTTGAGATGCCTACGGTCGAGGACGAACGCGAGCGCCGACAGGCGCGACTGCATCTCGCGATGCTGGAACGCAACCGCCAGGACTACGAGCGACTGATGAACGTGAGGCGCGCGCAGCCCGCTTCCTCGCGGGCCATGCCACGCGCACAAACCGCTGCGGACGTTGCCCTTGGCGACATGCGCAATGTGTACTTCACGTTCACGGGCGGATGCAACGACACCACGCGCGTGATGCGCGCCAAGGCAATTCGCGTGGGTACGCGATCCATCATTTGGGAAGACTCGGCGAACGTGCTGCAATCCAGTGCCGACGTGCCGCTGGCCGAGTACTACAATCGCATCGGACAGATCTTTGATCAGGAACAGTACGAATCCGTGCGCCGTTCGTTCGCTGACCCGCTGCTGCGCGACACACTCACGGACAACGATGGCAAGATCGCCATGATGTTTTCGGAGCGGCTCAACGGCACGGGAGCCGCAGCGTACGTGACCTCATGCGATCAGTTTCCCACGACCACGGCCAGGGGTAGCAACTTCGGGCAGTATTTCTATGGCTCCGTGCCGGTTTCTGCGGGCTCCAACGTCAACAGCGTCAGCTTTCCCGACGGCTGGTTCTACTTCATGACTCGCACGGTTGTGCACGAGGTGAAGCACATTGCTTCCCTCTCGGCCAGAGTGGCCAACAATGCACCAGCATTCGAGCAGTCGTGGCTTGAGGAAGGGACGGCGCGCCACGCAGAGGAGCTGTGGGTCCGCGAATCGATGCACCACGTGCCGTTCAAGGGGAACACGGGGTTCGGTCGCAGTTCCAACAACGGTATGTATTGCGACTTCCATCCATCTGACGCGACCTGTAATGCCGGCGATCCACTGCGCCGTCCCAGCTACGGGGTGCGTCGACAGTTCAATGAGATCCGCAACAAACTCCTGGAACCATGGAATTGGTCGCCGTATGGAGACGGAACCTCACAGTCCGGATCGGTCTTCTACCAGACGACATGGTCGCTCGTACGCTATGCCGCCGATCGGTATGGCACCTCGGACTCTGCATTTCTGCGGGCGATCACCAACGCGACGACCAACGGCGTCACCAATCTCACGGCAGTCACCGGTGCCTCATTAGACCAGCTGATCGGTGGATGGGGGTTGGCCTTGTTTGCCGATGACTATCCGGGTCTCTCGAATGCGAGCCCTGATATCCAGTTCGCCACGTGGAATCTGCGCGACATCTACGCCTCATTGCACGCGGCGCCGTTGTGGACCACTCGTTGGAACACACCCTTCCCCATTGCACCCGTGCCGCTGACGAACGGCGCATTCCTGGCCCAGGTGCCGCTCCTTCGCGGCGGAGCACACGCGTACTTCGAGTTGACGGGTGCGTTTACGGGCCCGCAGTTGCTGAGCTTGCGCACCAACGCTACCACCGCGCCGAGTACGAGTCTGCGCATCGCCATTGTTCGGCTGCAGTAGAAATTGACTACTCGTCGTATGAGTTGGATCGCGAACCTTACCGCGTGCTCCGCGGCCGTATTACTGGCGTGTGCGGGTGCGGAGCGCTCAACACCGGCGGTTGACTCCATGCTCGCGGGCACGCCAACCCCCGTTCGGCTTGGGGACACGGTCGTGAGACGTCCCCGTGTTGGAGATTCCACGACGCCCGCCGACGCGTCCCTGATGCCAAGTGCTGAGACTGCGCAGTCGGACACTGCGCGCGGCGTCGTCCGTCGGGTTGGCCCCGATCCCGTGAGTCGTCTCGCGCTTTTCCCCGTAGGCTCAGTTGATTCGGCCCCCCTCGCGTTGGACGGAGCGCAACTGTCGGAGCTGTCGGCCGCCGAGGGACTGGAAGTGATGATCCGCGGCACGCGTTCGGCGGATCGCGCAATGGATGTCGCGCCTGGTGGCGCCATCGTGTTTCACGTCGGACATTTCAAAGTGCGCGCACTTGACGGCATCGAAGCCCACGACGGAATCCTGGTCGACGTGGCGGGTCGCATGATTCTCGAGACGGCGTCCGGCACGCGCACGGTGATCGTGAATCTTCCGGCCGCATTGCGCACAAAGCGTGGCGCGCGTGTCTTTCTGGTCGGTCCGCTTACGCGCGCACCGCAGGCGTTCGGTGTGTTACGCGAGCCGTAGGCCTACTTCCGCGCCGCGAAGAGCTTCGCGTATTGCCCGTAGCCGGCCTGCTCTAACTGGCTGGCCGGAATGAAGCGCAGTGACGCCGAATTGATGCAGTAGCGAAGCCCTGCGGGTTTCGGACCGTCATCGAAGACGTGTCCGAGGTGCGAGTCGGCGTGCTTCGAACGCACTTCGGTGCGCTCAACAAACAGCGCCCGGTCGGTCTTCGTGCGGATGTTTTCGGTCGCCAACGGCTTGGTGAAGCTCGGCCAACCCGTGCCCGACTCGAACTTGTCGGTCGAACTGAACAACGGCTCGCCCGACACCACATCCACATAAATACCGGCCGCGTGGTGGTCCCAGTATTCGTTGCGGAACGGATACTCCGTGTCCTCATGCTGCGTCACCGCGTACTGAATCGGAGACAAAGTCTTCTTGAGCGCGGCATCAGACGGCTTCTTGAACGTGCTGATGTCAAACACCTTGGCGCTCGCTGGCATGGCCGGCACCTTACTCGCCTGCACCTGTGCCTGCACCTGTGCCTGCGCTGATCGCGCGCCCAACAGCAGCATCGAGACCAACGTCGCGATCAGCGTCACGTACAACCCTCTGTACGTGACCTCGGCACGATCCTGAAGAGCAGCAACGCGATGGGTCATCGATAAGTCCTCGGGCGAACGTGGTCCTGGCTCACCACTGCTTATAGCGGCGCGCGCGTGAAGAGGTTCCCTCCGGCGGCGGTTCGTGTGAGTACTACGCCCTCGACGCGGATCTGGATCTCCGTCACTCCACCCGCTTGGTCTTCCGCGGATGCGCTGCCGAATGCAAATACAAACTTTCAACCTTCTCGCGCGCCCACGGCGTCTTGCGCAGAAACTTGAGCGATGACGTCACACTTGGGTCGTGCGTGAACGACCGAATCGCAATGCGCTCGCCCAGTCCCTCCCATCCGTACCGCTCCACCAGATGCTCAAGCATCGCCTTGAGCGTTACACCGTGCAGCAGATCAACGCGCCGTGGTTCAGTCATGGCGGAATATAGGGGGAAAGAGGACTCAGTACTCAGTACTCAGTACTCAGTACTCAGTACTCAGTCCCCGATCGCCGTTCCCGACGTGCGGGCTAGTCCCAGCGTCTGCAGCGCCGTCGCAATCTCTCCCAGCGTCGCTGGGTCATCGATGGTCGCCGGCACCACCCATGCATCACCATCGGCGATCGCGCGCATGGTCTTGCGAAGCACTTTCCCCGATCGGGTCTTCGGTAGTCGTGTCACCACTGCAACCTGCTTGAAATTGGACACAGGTCCCACTTGGTCGCGCACCAACTGCACCAGTTCCGTGGCGATGTCCGCATGCGGACGGCTCACTCCAACCTTCAGCACCACCAGCCCCACCGGCACCTGTGTCTTGAGCGCGTCGCGCACACCGATCACCGCGCATTCGGCCACATCGGGATGGCTCGACAGTGCCTGCTCCATCGATCCCGTCGACAGGTTGTGCCCCGCGACAATGATGATGTCGTCAACCCGACCCATGATGAACAGATAGCCGTCTTCATCGATATACCCACCGTCGCCGGTGAGATAGTATCCCGGGTACTTCGCCAGATAGGTCTCGACGTAACGGGCGTCGTCGCGCCAGAGCGTTGGCAGCGTGCCCGGTGGCAGTGGCAACTTGATCACCACCGCGCCTTCTTTGTTCGCCGGCAGCACATTTCCGTCGTCATCGAGAATCTCCACCACATAGCCAGGCACGGGCTTGGTCGGTGAACCGGGCTTCACCGGAAATGCCGTCAGCCCCAGACAATTCGACGCCACCGGCCATCCCGTCTCCGTTTGCCACCAGTGATCCACCACCGGCGTCTGCAGCAGCGCGCGCGCCCAATGGTACGTGTCGGGATCCAGACGCTCGCCGGCCAGAAAGAGTGCCTTCAAGCGCGACGTGTCGTGCTTGGTGAAGAACATCCCTTTGGGATCTTCGCGTTTGATCGCACGAAACGCCGTGGGCGCGGTAAACAGCACGCGAACATCATACTCCTCGATCACGCGCCAGAACTCACCCGCATCAGGGGTCCCCACGGGCTTGCCTTCGTGAACGACCGTGGTGCAACCGGCCAGCAACGGCGCGTAGACGATGTACGAGTGACCCACCGCCCACCCGAAATCTGACGCCGCCCAGAATACGTCACCGGGTTCGACACCGTACACGTTGCGCATCGACCACAGCAGCGCGACGGCGTGACCACCGTTGTCGCGCACCACACCTTTCGGGCTGCCCGTCGTGCCCGACGTATATAGAATGTAGAGTGGATCGGTGGCCTTGACCGACACGCACGCTGCCGGCGTGGCGTTGGCCGATGCGGTGTGCCAATCAATGTCGCGCGGTGACACGAGATCGCAGCGCAGCACATCCCGCTGCAATACCACACAGTGCCTCGGTTGATGCGTCGCCAGCGCCAGCGCCTGGTCCAGCAACGGCTTGTACGGCACAACACGCTGCACCTCGATGCCGCAGCTTGCCGTGAGCACCACCTTCGGCTGCGCGTCGTCGATGCGCACCGCCAGTTCGGCCGGCGCAAACCCGCCAAACACCACCGAGTGCACGGCGCCCAATCGCGCACAGGCGTACATCCCGATCAGCGTCTCCGGCGTCATCGGCATGTAGATGACCACTCGGTCGCCGCGTTCCACACCCAGCGCGCGCAACGCGCCCGCAAAGCGCGCCACCTCATCCTGCAGTGCGCGATAGCTGATCGTGCGCTTCGTCTTCGTCACCGGACTATCGTAAATCACCGCCGCCTGCTCGCCGCGACCAGTCAGCACGTGACGATCAATCGCGTTGTAGCAGGTGTTGAGCTCTCCGCCAGTGAACCAGCGGTACAGCGGCGCGGCGCTGTCATCGAGCACGCGATCCCATCGTCGATTCCAGTGCAACGACTCCGCGGCCGCCGCCCAGAACGCCTCGGGATCGGACGTGGCGGCTGCGTACGCATCAGCGTACGAAACGCTCGTGTGTACGCTAGGCATGACTACCCTCCACATCTTCCCGCGTCACACCGTCACACTCCAGCACGAGATCCGCCCCGTACGCCATCGCCGGCGTCTGATATCCGCGCGGCGCGTCTCCCGCCAGCACGCGCCGCACCACCGCCAACGCCGTGCGCATGGTCCACTCGACACCCGCTTCGGGACCATGGAGCCGCGCCACGGCGCGCCGTCCTTCATCGTCAGTCACTTCACCCCACACGTGCGTCACGGTCTGCGCGCGCGCCGCGGGCGTTGGTCCGGGTTTCACCGCGCGCTTCAGCAGGTTGCGCAGCATCGCGATCCGGAAAAGCGGTCGAAGCGCGTTCAGTACCCGCATCTGCTTGCGAAACGCGCGCGGCAACACCGTGTAGTCCTCGACATTCGGAATGCCCGTGCTGTAGTACGCCGTGAACACATCGCCCCACATCATCTGCGTCACGTCCACCGGCCCCTGTCCGAAATCGACTCGACGCGTCTTCATCGGTCCATCCGAGCGCTCAAGCCGCCCTCCACGACGCACGCGATTGCCGTACGACAGCATTTCAATGACGGTGCGCTGCGTTCCCGGCGGGAGTCCTCCCGGGCCCTTGCTGCGAAACGCCAACGCCAGATGAGTCGCTGACGGGAGCCGTTGCTTGAGATGCAGGGCCAGGCAGTCCGTCGGTACGACATCAAACCCGACACCGGGCATCAGCATGATCCCGCGTTCCTTGGCCGCCGCATCCCGCGCCGCGATCGCCTCGTACACGGGAAACTCCCCAGTCAGATCCAGATAGTGCGTGCCCGTACGCAGGCACCCTTCCACCATCTGCTTGTATGTGTGGATGTAGGGTCCGGCGCAGTGCAGCACGACCGACACCTCGGCAAGCGCGCTGTCGAGCAGCGCGGCGTCATCAAGGCCAAATGACCGGTACTCGACGCCGAGCTCACCAGCCAAGCGGGCAAGCACGGCGGCGTCGCGTCCCCCAAGGAGTGGTCGCAATCCCGACTGCACCGCGAAGCGCGCCGCGGCTTCGCCGACATACCCAGTCGCACCATACAGCAGGACGTTGGTTCGCATTGCTTGAGTCTGCACCATGTGGTCGTTTTCGGACACCCCCGTCCTCGTTGCCGGACATGTAGGGTGCTATTCTTCGAGAGTGTCAAATGCTCTGAAGGCCTGAGCGTAACGCGGCGTGGGCCGAACGCGTTCGGGCGACGACTACAGGAGACACGCATCATGAAGTCACCATCCGCATTTTCTATGACGTTGATGGCGCTCGTGGTTGGAAGCATCGCCACGGCCCCGCGCCTCGACGCGCAGGTGACCGAAGTGGCCCGCACACCCATCGCCGAGATGGCGCAACTGACCTTTGGCTACCGCTGCGATGACCGGTTCGTCATTCGCAACGACGGCGCAAAGCCCGTCGACGTGGAGTACGCACTGGAGAAGGGCACGGAGCACGTCAAGCTGAGTCTTGGTGCACGAGAGCTCGTCGAGCTCGAGTCCAAGTCGAAAGCCGCCATGGAGCTCTGGATGGACAGCAAGCTGGTGGCCAGAGCCATCAAGGAGAAACGCGCCTGCAAGGATGTGCAGGGGAATGCATCGGTGGCCATCGCACCGCTCGAGGTTGAGACCAACGATCGCGATGATCGCTCGTACAACAACGGACGCTTCGGCTTGTACGATCCCTTCATGTTTGGCGGGTTTGGCTACTACGGCTCCTACGGATTCAGCCCGTTCTACCGTGGATTCCGAGGCGTGCCAATTATCATTGGCGGCGTTCGCGGCAGGCCGCGTCGGTAACGCATGGCAATGCCAGACGGATTCGACTTCGATTGGATCATTGTCGGATCCGGATTTGGTGGCAGTGTCTCGGCACTGCGTCTCACGGAAAAGGGCTACAAGGTCGCCGTCCTCGAGAGCGGACGGCGACACGCCGACCACGAATACGCACAGTCTGCGTGGAACCTGCGACGATTTCTCTGGGCCCCACGCGTCGGATTGCGCGGCATTCTGCGCCTGACACCATTCCGCGACATCTTCATTGCAAGCGGATCAGCGTTGGGTGGTGGGAGCACGGTGTACGCCAACACACTCTATCGCGCGAAGCCGGCGTTCTTTGACAACCCGCAATGGGCCGCGCTGGAAGATTGGCGCACCACGCTGCAACCGCACTACGACACCGCCGAGCGCATGCTCGGTGCGCAGACCGTACCGTTCGGCAGTGGCGGTCAGGAATTACTGAAAGAGGTTGGAAAGCACTTCGGCGTCGCCGATACCTTCACCCGCACGCCAGTCGGCGTCTACTTTGGTGAACCTGGCAAGACGGTCCCCGATCCGTATTTCAACGGGAACGGACCGGCGAGAACAGGTTGTCTCAAGTGCGGCGCCTGCATGGTTGGCTGCCGACACGGCGCGAAGAACACCCTGCTCAAAAATTATCTCTGGTTCGCCGAACAGGGTGGCGCTGCGCTCGTTCCGGATGGTGAAGTCGTCGACATTGTTCCGGTTGGCGCTGTCGACGGGAGCGACGGCTATCGCATCACGACGCAGGTGCCCGGTGCCTGGTTCGCGAAGGGCCGCAGGACGTTCACCGCGCGCGGCCTGATTGTCGCTGCCGGCGCCTTGGGGACCAACCGACTGCTGATCCAATGCAAGGAGACGGGATCACTGCCGCGCCTCAGCGATCGCTTGGGCGAGCTGGTGCGGACCAACAGCGAATCCATTCTCGCCATCACGTTGCCCGACGACACCCGCGCCTCGTGGAACGATGTTGCCATCAGCGCTAGCGTTCATCCTCGCGACGATACGCACATTGAGTTCTGCACCTATGGTCAGGGTGGCGACTTCATGTCGTTCTTGCTGGCACCCCTCACCGGCAAGGGCACGCGATTCACACGTCCGCTGATGATGTTGGGTAGCATCGTGCGGCATCCCATGCGATTTCTAAAGAGTCGATGGCCATTCGGGTGGAGCAAGCGCACGTTGGTGGTGTTGGTGATGCAAACCAGCGACAATGCGATCGCGTTTCGCGCGAAGCGAGGATGGTTCGGCGGCATTGGTTTGCGCACGGAGCAGAATCCCGACAAACCCAACCCGACATTCATCGATGTGGCCAATGAATGCGTGGAGTGGCTGGCGCAACACACGGGTGGTATCGCGCAGAGCAGTATCTTCGAGGCCACCGCCAACATCCCCACCACTGCGCACATCCTCGGTGGCGCAGCGATCGGAGCCAACGCAGAAACGGGGGTCGTGAATGCCAGGCATCAGGTGTTTGGGTATGAGAATTTTCTCATCTGCGATGGCGCGGCGATGCCGGCCAATCCCGGCGTAAACCCGGCCCTCAGCATCACGGCACTCGCCGAGCATGCGATGAGCTTTGTTCCGACCGCAGTAGACGCGAGGGGTTTGCGATGACGTTTCGCATCATGCGACCCGTCGGCCATGCGATCCGCGTCTTGCTCCTGCTGGCATGTCTCGACGGCTGCCGCGCCGACTCGACCAACGGGCCTCCTGCCGACGGCACGCTCGCCGTCGGCACGTGGGGCGGCGATAGCGCTGGCGTCCTCGTCACTGATACGCTGGTTCACGTCCACATCGGCTGCACATTCGGCGACATTCCGGCGCACGTCACGCTCGACACGGATGGTCGCTTCACGATCGCCGGCAGCTACCTGTTGCGTGCCTACCCGGTGGCGATTGGTCCGACCATGCCGGCGCAGTTCACGGGACGGGTGTCAGGAAACACGCTCACGATCACCGTAACAGTGACTGACACCATTGGACGCACCGTCGTGGTTCGAGGACCAGCGACTGTGCGATTCGGCACCGAACCGAAACTGGGTCCGTGTCCCATTTGTCGCACACCGGGCATCCGGGCGCCGGCACCCACGCGTTGGTACAATCGACTTACGACGTGGTTCTCGCGGCGCGCGCGCGATACCGCCGCCATGCTTCCCAGACATTCGCCACCAACAGTCCGGCCAGCAGAAAGTACGCCGCGCCGATAAGCTCGAATGCCGCATAGCTTGCCGCCGCCGTGAGTACGCCGTACGTGATCTGATCGCGCGGCTTCGGTGGCGACGTCGGTGGATCGGTCACCATGAAGAACGCGAAGAAGAGTGCGGCGTGCACGTCGGGTTCGCGATACAACTCGGCCACGCGCGCCGGGTCACCGACGAATGCGGTGATGGTGATCAACAGATAGTACGCGCCGAGAAATGCGAGAACAGCCGGCATCTTGTTGACGCGATTCGTGATGTAG
>JBEBIR010000726.1:0-2205 GCA_040080315.1 Gemmatimonas sp. | reverse complement strand
CTCGTCCGCGATCACCAGCATCATCATCTTTTTCGCACTCGGCTTCGGGATCGTGAGGGTGTTTGCCGTGGCGCTTCCCTGGACGCAGCTTTTGAGGCTGTTGCTGTCCGCTGTCGTGGCAGGGGTCGCGGTCGCATCCATGCTCTGGTTCGACTCGAGCCTGATGATGCAGTTTTGGGCAGGGCTCTTGTTCATCGTGACCTACATTGGCGCAACGGTGGGCTTCAGGGCGTGGCGGCCTGACGACTACGCGAAACTGCGCCCGCTGGCCGAGCGCTACCCCAAAGTATTTGGTCGAACTTTGCTCGCGCTCGAACGCTGGGCGGGCTCCTGAGGTGATTGCTGCGCCTGGAGGCGGGCTACGAAGTGCCGGAGGCGAGCGCGGCGGAATCAGGCACCGGCGTCGATTCGGGTGAATCTGCTGCGAACCAGTGGATCAAGTGTTTTGCAATTCTCAACGCGGTTCCGGTATCCCAGTATTCGGGGGAACGACTCGTCGCGGTCTGCGCGCCGAGCATGTGCCGGGGGCTCCCAACGAAGACGCGAGTTGGCACCCCCAGCAGCTTCGCCTCATCGAGCCACTCACCCTCTGAGCACGCGACAAGGCAGGTGGAGTTGCGCAACAGATCAAGCGATTGCAGAAAACCCTGGCTCGGCATTGCACTGATTCGTGTGCCCTTGACTTGCTCGGCCAGGCCAGACGTACTGAAACGGCTGAAGAGGTTGGATCGCATCGGCCAAAGCAGCGGTAACTCTCGACTCAGCGCGACCAGCTGAGCCATGCTCGCCGTGGACACGCTCCCTGGGTCGATCGCGATCATCCCATGCGGTTGGGATAGCACCCAAGGATCGATGCCATGTGCCAGGTCCAGTGAAGTGTGTGCGTCGCGCAATGCGGACAACGCCAAATCGAGCATCTCGCGGCTCAGGCTGCCCATGCTGTGAACTCGATCAAGGCGAATGCCTTCGCGGAACAGCGCATAGAAGTCTTCAGCCGAGTCGGTATACAGGACGTCGCAAAGCCTCTCGACGAGAACTGCATTTGTATCGCCAACCTCCGCGCGCGACCCACCGCGCCGGCCCGACCCCGTTTGCACGAGGCGCACACCCCGCTTGTGCGCCAGTAAACCGCAGGCGAGGTCGGAGTTGGAACTGCCCAGAATCGCAACCGCTCGCGGTTCCAACTCTGTGAGCAACGCGTCGAAGAGCTGGAGGATCCTCGCGGATTGCGAGGCGAACGAGGGCTCTGACACGCCGAGGTGAACTGCCGCGTCCGGCAACGGCAGACCCAACGAGGCGAGACCTTCAATTTCCAGGTCTTCCTGGACGCCGGGGTGAACCGCCACCACCCGAGGCAGACTCGGGAATCCTTTGAATGCGCTGGCCAATAGGCCGGCCTTCAAGTAGTCGGCGGTGGAGTCGACGACGCAAACCAGCGAATTGATCACTGACACGTCGGGATGGCGCTTCACTGGAACGCGGGCACTGATCGCTTTGGCAGCGTGCGGACTCGCAGCGGTTTGGGCAGCGCGTTCGGGACCCGGCTTGACACCATGGCGTGCCACTTCGGGCGCAGGCTGAGCCACGGGTGTGCGTTCGGCCGAAGGCACCTGCGCGGCGCCCTGGATCACCACAGGCTCGACCTCGGCACCGCCTTGAGGCGCCGTCGCTGACGGAGCCGCAGGCTCTGCGACCGGCGCCTGCCGCGGCGCCGGCGTCGGCGCTGGTGCATGCAGATCGCTGCTCGCCGCGCCAATCTCATTGACGAGTTCCGACGCAGTCTCGTCGACCATCGCCACCGACACGGTGCGCGCATTGGCGAGAAACGCGCCGAGCAACAGCCGATTGCAAAGGCGATTGATCTTGCGCGGAACGCCACCCGTCCAGCGATGCACGCTTTCGAGGCTGCCCGGAGCGAACGTGGGGAATTTTCCGGCCCAACCGACGCGGCGAAGTCGGTGCTCGACGTAGCCGCGAGTTTCTTCTTCGGCAAGCGGGCCCAGGTGACACGACGCAATGACGCGCTGCCTGAGTTGTTCCATCGACTTCGATTGAAGAAGCGAGCGAAGTTCAGGCTGGCCGACCAGAAAACTTTGCAGCAGGCCGTAGTTGCCCAACTGAAAATTAGAGAGCATGCGCAGCTCTTCGACCGCTTCGTGTTTGAGGTTCTGCGCCTCGTCGATGATCAGCAGCGCACGCCGGCCC
>JBEBIR010000725.1:0-2206 GCA_040080315.1 Gemmatimonas sp. | reverse complement strand
ATTCGGTCACTTGTCGGCGTGTCCTCCCGGCGCTCATGTCTGTGCGGCGTATCTCAGCCTCACCGCGTCCTCACCCACGGATTCCGCGCCGATCAAGCGAAGTGGCGGCCGAGCACCGGAGAAGTACGGCTTGCCACCCCCGAGAATGAACGGTCGGAAGTATAGGTGATACTCGTCGATCAAGCCGAGTGCCGTGAGACCGCCGGCCAGCTCGGGTCCGGCAACATCGATCTCACCGTCGAGCTTCGCTTTGAGCGCGCGCACAAACACTCCGACGTCGCCACGGACAAGAGTGGCATTCGGCCCGACCGATTCCAGTGTGCGCGACACGACCCATTTCGGCGTTACGCGCCACGCTACTGCGAAGTCGCGTGCGACGTCGTCCCAGCCCGGCTGGTCGTCGTCCCAGTAGCGCATCACCTCATAGATGCGCCGGCCGTAGATCAAGCCGGCCGACGCACGGACACTGTCGTTGAAATGGCGATGGAGCTGTTCGCCGGGTGGCGGCAATTGGGGGCCGCCAGGAGCACCGTCAACATAGCCATCCAGCGATTGCATCATGCCGAACACGAGCTTCCCCATGTGGTCGCGCCTCGGTTAGATCGTTCAGACCTACTTCATCGCGATCACGTGCTCTACGAACTGATCGACGGCGATCTCGGTGCCCTGATAAAAGCCCGAGGCCTTGTTATTCTCGAGGTCCGCTTCATCCCGGTGCAGTGCCGTGAAGATGTAGCGCGTGCCGGCTCCCACGGGTTCCATCGTCATAATGGCGGTGATGGGAATGTCGTCAAAGACTGCCGGACGATAGCCTGGGAACAGCATGGAGGTCCAGACAAGTCGCTCCATCGGAATAGCTTGCAGAATACAGCCGACGTTGGGAGACTCCTGACCGTCTCCCATGACGATGTCGATGCTGATGATGCCGCCCGGCCGCACGTCTATCTCGGCACGCGACACACGCCCCCAGGGCTTGGGCATGTACCACTCCTTGAGATGCTCTGGTTTCGTCAACGCTTCCCAAACAAGCCTCGGGGGAGCGTCGATGAACCGTTCGATAGCGAAATCAAGTCTCGGATTGAACGTGAATTCCTTGCTCATGAGTCTGATTCCTTGAGTTGATTGACGTATCGATCGAACCGGTCCAGTCGCGCTTCCCACAGCTGGCGCCGCGCGGTCAACCAGTCTTCGACGATCTTGAACCGTTCGGGTGCGAGCTCATACGTCCGCACTCGCCCACACTTTTTCGACTTCACCAGTCGGCTCTGTTCGAGCACCGAGAGGTGCTGCACGAACGACGGCAGTTGCATGTCGAACGGTGCCGCCAGTTCGCTGACGGTGGCGGGTCCGACAGACAGTCGCTCCAGGACTTTCCGCCGAGTCGGGTTGGACACGGCGTGAAACACTTCGTCAACGGCTGCGGCCTTCACCATCTCCGACACCATCCGAATGTTCGGGTTATCGATCTGCCTGAGCGATCTTACAGGCATGAAATACTTCTGTCAATACCTAAGTATTAGGACCTTGGAAGCGCAGGCCCGTGTCGCGCGCGTCGACCTGCGGCCGCAACGAACGCTGGAGCGGACAGGGGGCTATTGAACACGCTCGCTCCGCGAGCGTTCTTATATGATCCCGTTGCAGCGAGCCAAGGCGTTCGGCGTTCTCTCTTGCTCCCTTCCATGACAACTGTTCGCGTTCTCGCGGTTGCCTGCCTCGTCGCCGGCTGTGTCGGCAAGGACGCACGCCGCGAGCCAGCTGAAGGGCGGGCGCCCTCCTCCTCCCGCGTGGCAACCTCGGCTGCGGACTCCGTGCGACAATTTGCCCAGGCGTTCTACGACTGGTATGTGGTGCTCGGGGAGAAGGCGGCAATCAATAGGTACGACAGCCTATTGATTGCCCGAGCGGGCATGTTCACACCGCCGTTGCTCTCTGCGCTCAGGGAGGACGTGGACGCGCAACGCAAGACGTCAGATATCGTGAGCGTGATCGGTGACTACGATCCGTTCCTGAATTCGCAGGATCCATGCAATCGATACGATGCTCGCGACGTAGTGCCCGCGAACGGCGGGTATGCCGTCTCCGTGTACAGCGTGTGCGCAGATAAAACAGCAACGCTCGCCGTGATCGCCGATGTCCAGCGCAGCGTCAACGCGTGGGCCTTCAGCAACTTCCGCATTCCTGGGCAGGCACAGTACGATCTCGTTTC
>JBEBIR010000091.1:0-9976 GCA_040080315.1 Gemmatimonas sp. | reverse complement strand
GGATTGGCCGTCAACCAGTTCCATCACAATCGCGAGTCTTTCCCCGTCGTCGACCAGCTCGTGTACTGTTACAACGTTTTGGTGCCGGAGCGAAGCAGCTACACGTGCCTCGCGCCGAAATCGCTCACTTTGTTCAGATGTTACGGGACCAGAGGACGGTTCCAACAACTTGACAGCGACCGGCCGATCAAGGGACAGGTCGCGGCCACGGTACACAACACCCATCGCGCCTCGACCCAGCTCGTGTTCCAGGGTATAACGTCCCACAATGGTGAGTTGAGGTCGATTCACAAACGCTTGCCTTGCGAGCTCGATGAGATGTTGTTTCGCTATCAGAGGCCAGACGGCGGAACTTTTGCACTCCTCGCCGTGTCGCCAGCTGCACCCTTGACTGCTTTCCCCGAAGTATCCTTTGAAATCGCGTCCTTGCCTTTCGAGTCTTTACCTTTCGCGTCTTTAGCTGTTGGCGTTCCGGGAGCTACTGGTGCGATGGCCACGCGGATCTTCCGATCCGGCGTCTGCTGTCTGATGTACGGAATGAAGTCGTTCCAGAGCGAGGCAACAACAGCTGGTGCGATCGTAACGCGGCGCGGTACGTTTTGGTTCTTGAGGTCACCAATCTCGAGCGCAATAACTGGTGGGACACCCGCCGTATCCGGTTCAAACACATCTGGAAGGAATGCGTAGTACCCGAAGTCCGCCACATCCTTTACATCCACGACGCTCCCCTCAGTAGCGATACGCTGCGGTGCGTGGCCTCCCTGTACTGGGCGTACCAGCTTTCCGTTTCGCGTGAATGTGACTCCCGAGACGTCACCTTTGTATTCCTTGCGGACCTTCTCGCCCCGCTTGAAGATGCGCCCTATGCCCTTAGCAAGCGCGTCAAGCCCTTCACCCTCATAGCCCAGTCTAGGAGCAATTTTGAAGCCGACTACCGGTGCGGTTTCGTCGCCGACGTACTCACGCCAATCTCGAAGGTCACCCAGCATCGAGTAGCTCTCGCCTTCGCTCAATCCCGCACGCAATTCGCGCTCGCGCCGACCGCCGGCAACGTCTCGCTCTCCCGCATTCGCGCGTACAACGAATGACAGCGGCGTGGACACTGAAACGATGAAGTTCTGGGCGAGTATTGGCGAATAGGAATCGTAAGCCGATGCCTTAGCGGTATCTGCGATGGCCTTCAGCATCGAGACCTGGTAGCGGACGCGTGGCATGACCGGGAGTCGTTCTGCCGAAGGCACAGCGGCCGCGGAAATTTCCGCCGTACCTTTCTTGAGCAGATCGAGTAGCCGCGATACCGCGACCGCGCCCGAGACGCCCGCTCCAATCCGTCCTTCCTCGGCGAACGTATTCACACCGACCACATCTCCAAACATGTTGAGCATCGGCCCGCCTGAATTGCCGGGATTGACATTGACGTCGGAAATGATGGCGCCATCTCGAATGCTGCTTGCAATACCGTTTGTGATGGACAGTTTCTGACTCAACGGGAATCCAATGGCGACCAGCGGTTCCCCGGGGGTCACAAGTGGGTCAGCGCCCCGCGGTTGAGCGAGTCGAAGACCGAGACAGTCTGGGCACACACCCTCGTTGATTCGCAGTAGTGCAAGATCCATGTCCTCGTCGCTCAAGAGCTTGTTCGCATGCACAGAAGTTACAGAATCGACCTGGACGATCACCTCCTTCGCTGTCCCGATCACGTGGGCGTTAGTGACGATCAGTCCGGGAAACCCATCGACCATGAACCCGGTGCCGTGTCCGAGACCCGCGCTCACGAGCACGATCCCACTCTGAAGTGCTCTGAACACCTCGATTGGCGAGACGAACGCGCGTGTCGGTCGAGTACCACGGGCGATGGCGTTTGCGCTTGTCACTTGCACTGTGAGAGGTCGTCCCGGCGCGACCTGCACAGGCATATCCCAACGATACGTTCTTCCTGCCACTGTCGCGGGCTTGAGAGACCGAAGAACATATGCGCCAGGTGCCAGACGCGCGTCTGCGGCACCATCGAGATCCGTTTCGATGGGGAAGCGCTTCGTGGAGTCAGTTGCCAGCACGAACTCCAATCCGAAAAGCGTGAGCGGCAAAGTCTGCCCTGCGCTGGACACAATTCCAGTCCGGATACGCACCGGCTGCGGGGCGGAGTTTCCGGCACTCGCCCTCCGCACTGGCGGTGTTGTTTGCGCCACCGTGTGCTGTATGGGAAGGACCGCAATCAGAACGGTCAACGCGTGACGCTTGTGCGAGCGGAGCATGAGGGCAGCCCTGAGCTTTAAAGGTGAGCAATGCTGTTGAACTAGAAGCCGGCGAGCCGAGCCGCCGTCGCAACGAAGAATCCGCCAATCATCCATGTCGCGGAAAAGAGCGTCGCGATGCCAAGTCGCCGGTTCTGCGGTCGCGCGAATAGCGCCGCGCCCGAGAGCGCCCCTGCTGCGATCCAGAGCAATAGCGGGAATCGAAGCACCGGTGAGGCTGACGACGACGTGCTAGCGCGGGCGACGTCCAGAAGAATCGGACCTGCCCACTCCACCGGAGGTGACTGACCAAACGGCTGCCGAATGCCGACCCGCAGCGTGTCCCATCCACCTGCCACACTCGATGGGAGGTCAACCTCCATGAGATGCTCGGCAGCGATTGCCGAGCCAATGTGCGCGAGGGCCTCGGCAATCGCGCCGGGCGACGCGACAATCGTGGCCGCCTTGGTCACTCGTGCGAGTAGCGCCAAGGTGATTGTGTCCGCCTTCGGACCAAACGCCAGCGTGAAGACGGGAACGTCGACTGCACCGAGGGCCCTGGCCAACGAGTCGATGCCAATGAGGCTGGCATTGTCGCGACCATCCGTGATGGCGATGACGATCCGCCGCCCGGGGGTCTCGCGCAATCGCGCTGTCGCGGCGGTAAGGATCGCGTCCCAAATTGCTGTCCTTGGCGCGTCAGCGCGTTTGGGTAGTGCGGCCCGTATGGAATCCGCATTGCCGGTCGGTGCCAAGGCGTACACTACGGTGTCACGCGCCAGAACGACGCCCATTGGAACCGACGGACCGAGCCGTCTGGTGAGCTCGAGCGCACTTGCCTGCAGCGCATCGAGCACGGCGCGCATACTTCCGCTCACATCGATCACCAATTGCACATACGGTCGATCTTCGCGCGCGCTGGTCATGCGAATTGTCGAAACGGCGAGTTCGCGCCCTCCCAACCTTGCGAAAACCTCACGATCGGTCAGACCGGCCACGTAGCGTCCGCTGTCATCGGTGGCGCGAAAGCTGATGCGAAGCCGCGGAAAAGACCGAGCATCAATCTGCGTGACCGACAGTGAGGCGCGAGACGCCTTCGAAGATTGCGCTCCGATCGCCAGCGGCATGATGACACCTGCGACGACCGCCAGTGCGGTGCGGCAGGAAGGCCACCAACTCCTCGTCGACTTCCATTTGTCATGATTCATCGCATCATTTCTTTGTGGTATCCTTCACTGTCGTATCCGCCGAACCGAGTACGGTGACGGTGACAGTACCCTTCATATTCATCGCGAGATGCGGCGTACAGAAAAATTCGTAGGTGCCTGTCGGGACTCCGGCAAATGACATCTCGTACGATTCACCAGTCGTTAACAACAGCCTTCCGGATAGTTCGCCAATGGTGTCTTGCATGTTGGCGCTGAGTGCTGCCCTGGAGTCCCAGCGCAGTGCTGACGGATCGAACGCCACATTGTGAGGTCCACCGGATACTGTCACGAACCTGACAGCATCGTACTGTGTGAGTGTGAAATCGGCTGGTTCGAAGCGATAGCCGTTGGCGTCGCCAATCATCTTCACCTCGTACAGCATACCCGATGCTGCAGCGCGCGCCGCTATCGCCGCGGAGTCAATTGCCGGAACTGGTGCGGCGGCCGCAGGAGCGAATGCCGTGGCTGCCGACAGCATCCCGCCACCCCCGAATCCACGTGAAGCGCTCGCCGGAATCCGATCTTGCAATAAGAAAATGATCCCGAGCGCGACCACCAGCAGCAGCACCAGAAGCGCCACAAGCATGATCGCCACTCGCGGATCGCGACGCGCTGCCGTACTTGCACTAGTGGCAGGCATCCACGGTGTTGGCGTCGGAGAAACGCCGCATGAAGTCAGGAGCGCGTCGCGTGCATCGCCACCGTCGCGCAGGCGCGCGCGTGGATCGACCTGAAGCGCGTGCTGCAGGAACGGAAAAAGCGCTCCGACTTCCTGGGCAAACACGACTGCCTGATCGTTCGGTGTTGTCCACTGGGCGCCCGTTTCGAACCGAACGCCTCGCGTGATCTGCGTGGCGCTGGTGATGGCTGAGGTTCGCGAGAAAAGGGTCTCACCCGTCACAAGTTCGTAGGCGATTGTGCCAAGCGACCACACGTCGGTCGCTGTACCTGTTTGGTGCCCAAGAATCTGCTCTGGCGACATGTACTGCACGGTTCCGAACGTGGTGCGCGAGAGTGATTGCGCGCCATCGGCGGTTGTGAGCTTGGCAATGCCAAAATCGAGTACCTTGCAGCGACCGTCGCGCGTGAGAATAAGATTGGCTGGCTTCAGGTCGCGATGCACAATGCCGAGTGCATGCGCCGCTGCGATTCCATCCGCCGCTTGTGAGAGCAGCTGCGCCGCCTCTCTCGGGCCCCACCGCTTTCCACCAGCAAGAAGCTCGGCGAGCGTCGGTCCCTCAACCAATTCCATGGCGACCAGTGAATCATCGCCGACCTCCTCGTACGCGTATACCGTGACCACATTGGGATGTGTGATACGCGCACCCAATTGCGCTTCCTTTCGCAATCTGGCGCGCAGATCTGGAACGGCGAGGCCGATCTCGTGCGCCACGCCACGCTGAACCAGCTTCAACGCAACGGCACGGCCCAGTCGCGTATCGAGCGCACGGTAAACGACTCCCATGCCGCCTCGCCCCAGCTCAGACTCGAGTACATAGGGACCAAGTACCATGCCAGACGACGCCGTGGTGCTAGACATCTCAGGAACGGAGGGCAGAAGAGAAGCGTGCTCGATTCGCCGCCGCCTTACGGGCGTCCGCCGTTGCCGCCCATCGCTTGTCGACGAAACTCGAGCGTCACAGCTCCAAGCTGAATGCGACTCCCGTTCTTTAGTTCCGCAAGTTCTGTGACGCCGCCATCAAGCCGAACCTTGTTCGTGGCACTGTCGTTGACGAGGAAGAAACTGTTGTTGGACTTGTCCCAGCGAATACGGGCGTGGGCCTGAGAAACGGTCGGGTCGTCGACTGACAAGTGATTCTTCCGTCCACCGGCGCGACCGATGAGGAACTCCGCAACTCCGATGGGCACTTCCGTGTCGCGATTTGGACCCTCGACGACCCTTACCGTTGCACCAGATACGTCAAAAGGCTCGGTCACGGCTCGCGGTGGACTGTACGGCTGCGTCCGCTCCTGCTGCACAGAATTTGACATAGGGATAGGAGCGGGAATCTGCGCTGGTGCGAGCTGAGGGATTTGCGGCGCGGGGGTCGGCTGGCGAAGCGCACGCACCAACATCCATGAGAGCACCACGGCAGCAACTCCCGACAGAATCACCACGATCAATAGCCACGGCGACTTTTCTCCAGTACGCGACCTTTCTACCAATCCAACTTGGGCCGCGTTCTCCGGCAACTGTGCAACGATGCCCGTGATCGTGTAGAGACGACCGGGAATCGGAAGCTCGCTGTTTGTCCGGACGAGAATCCCCTGTGGGTCGCTTTCGTCGAGCAGTCGAAAGGTGCCTGTCGCAAGGCCGACGCGTGGGCTGACGACGACTTCGGTCGCTTGACCGACCACCTTCACTTGCACGTTCAGGAACCGCTGTGGATACAACTTGATGTCGGCGATCCGCGTTTCCGACTGCGCGAGCACAACTGGTGGGGAGACGATGGCGCCTAGAAGGCTCAGCGTCATCAAGTACCGGAGTGACAGTTTCATTGCCCGAACCTGTTTGGTTGGAGAAGGGACCAGCGCCGCTTCGACGGTTGAGCCAGCATATGAGCTGGTCGTCAAGTCAGGGTCAGACGTGGCGTAACAGCATCTTCAGCAACCAGTTGACGCGGTCATTGGGAAGGAAAATGCGCTTCATCTTGCCCTGCCGTATTCAGTCGCAACGATCCACCGAGAGACTGTTTGACGATGCGCTGACGTGATGCAGTCTGTGGTCTGCATGGATGAGGTTGACTCTCGCCGATTCGACGCAAGCTCAATGACGGCAGCTATTTCGCGACGATCTGACCCGCGCTTGACGTCGGCCAGCGATGTTGATTCGCCCGAATTTCCAAGGGCGTCGAACCGACACGGCATTTCAACCGCCACTCCCAGTTCCGCCTCCGTTGCCGAATTCATGAAGAAACCGACCTACGAGACTGCCGTCCGCTCTCATATTGGATTGGTTCGCGAGCGCAACGAGGACTCTGTCGACCTGGCTCAGCTCGCGATCGGACGAACTGGTCATGGCATCGTGCTGACGGTCGCTGATGGTATGGGCGGAGTCAGCGGTGGTGCCACCGCGAGCATTCTGACCGTCCAAGTCGTCGCCGAAGCGATCGGTCGACTCGGTGCGTGCGTGGAACCAATGGACACCGGCTGGCAACGACGCGTGACACAGTGGCTTCGTGAAACCGCGTCCGATGCGAACCGAATGGTTCGCCAGCTGGCGCAGGACCAACCATCCCTCAAGGGAATGGGGACAACGCTGCTGCTAGGCGTGGTGATCGATGGATGGATGGGACTGGCATGGGCGGGTGACAGTCGAGCCTACCTGTTCCGTGATGCAACCCTAGTGCAGCTGACGCGGGATCACACGTGGGACATCGATCGGGAGATGGAAGGGCGAGCAGACGATCCAGACGTGCTGGATTCACCGTATCGCGGACTGCTCACGTCAGCTGTTGGCCAACGTGAGGTGCTTGAGTCGGGCGTTCGCTGGGATGCGCTGTATGACGGCGATGTCTTGTTGCTGGCCACCGACGGCCTCACTCGCTACTACGACGGAGAGGCCTTGGCAGGCAGTATCGCGGACGATCTCGCTGCAGGAGTAGGAGTCGACCTGTTGGCCGAGCGATTGATTGCGCGAGCGAACGCTGCAGGAGGCGTGGACAACACCTCAGTTGGCGTGGTTCGTGTGGGTCGCCTACCACAGCGCGTGTTGCCATTGCCCACGCTCACCACGCAGACCCAGGTGCCGCCAAAGTCATGGAAGGCACCTGCTACTACACAGTTGGCCAGTGGCGGAACAGTCGGACCAATGGCCCTTGGCAATCGTCGCAGGATGCGGGTTCTCGCACTCGCACTGACCAGTGTGCTTTGCGTCGTGGTAGGTGTCGTTGGAAGCGTGCAGTATGCGACCGGACGATCTGGTGGCGGCGCTATTGGCGCGGCAGGCAGTTCCGGCGGGCGAACCGCATTCGCTGCACCGATCGGCGCGTTGCCGATCTTGAATGCAGGAGGGGAAACGACAGCGATAGCCGATCAAAGCGAAGACTCCGTCGAGCGCGCGAACAGAGACGGAAAGCGCACCGATTCAATTCGTGCAAGCGGTCGCCTCCCGCAGTCGCGCCTTCCGAAACCGACCGCGAATGTGCCACCTACACCAAATGGCGCGGCCTCGAACCCGAAGACTCCACCGAAAAGGGACAGGGGGAGTGCTCAAGCTTCTATCTCGCCCAAGGCACTCGCGAAGCCGACCAGCAGTGACTCATCGACTAACGGAATTCTGACATTTGCTCCCGATCCCGTTCGGGGTACGAACTCCGTTCCGGGTACGCCGACTCCAAGGAACAGCGGGGATAGCGTCACGAGTTCTGCGCCGGTTCACAACGATGCGGACAAGGCAAGCGCGAAGAAGGGAGCGCCCGAAAAGGCCAACGAGGCGCCTCAGCCAACCCCGTCATCGCAGTGCAAGGAGGGGAAGGTCAAGGGCGCGGTAAAGGCGGTCGGACGGTTCCTCCGCATTGCGAATCGGTGCGTAGACAGTGCTTCCGCAACAGGGAGGAAGCTGAACCGCGAGAATCCGCCGTCCAACCCAAACGCGGTGGAACGACGGTGAGTCACGATGTTTGCGCGCAGGCCCAACAATGAAGTCTGAAACGATTCTCGGTCACTATCGGCTCGATGCCGAACTCGGTCGTGGCGGGATGGGCATCGTGTTCCGCGCGACCGACCTACGCCTAAACCGGCCAGTAGCGCTCAAGGTTGTGCATCGTGCTGTGGCTGAAATGGCGGGTCTTTCGACCGCTGATCTGCGCGCGCGCCTCAAGCACGAGGCGCAGCTGGCTGGGCGCATTATCCATCCGAATGTAGTGACCGTATTCGCCTACGATGATGTGGGCGACGATGCACTCATTGCGATGGAGCTGGTCGAAGGACAGACGTTGGCAGACGTGCTCGCGCTCGGCCATCGCTGGGCACCTCGTGACGCCGCGTTCTTGCTGGCGCAGATTGCGGACGGTGTCGCTGCGGCTCACTCGTTGGGCATCGTCCATCGCGACCTAAAGCCCGGCAACGTCATGATCACCACTGACGGACGATGCAAGGTGCTCGACTTCGGGATCGCAAAGGCGACGTCGGCCGATATTGCTGCAGCCGTCTCGCGAACGACCTTTGGCACGGTGCAGTACATGGCGCCCGAGCAAGTACTCGGCAAGGTGGTGACGACGGCGACAGATGTGTGGGCCTTGGCCGTCATCGGGTATGAAATGGTGACGGGAGCCCCGGCATTCGGCGACGGCGCCGCAATCACTATAGGCATGCGAGTTGCCGGCGAATCACCTCCGTATATGAGCGATCTAAAAGTGGCGCGGCAGATCTTCGGCCCGCTGGCGCCGGTGCTTCAACAAGCGCTCCAAAAGTCCGCCGCCATGCGCTATGAAGATGCTCGGGGACTGCGCGCCGCGTTATTGGAAAGTGCGGGCGTGAAACCGGAGCCTGAACCTGTGTTCATCCCCGGACCGGCGATAACGACGGACGCGATTCGAATGACCGGACCACGAACAGGTGGGGCCTTGCGGACGCCGTCTGTGGAGAGTGCCACGCCAATCGTCGTAGCGTCGCCGCAGGCTCGATACCTCACCGTTGCGCTCGCATTCGCGATCGTCGGCGTCACCGCGGCCTCGGTGCAACTCGTGCGTCCTGCAGTCGAGACGGTATCTCCAGCCGGCCCTGGAGATGCCGCGGCATCAATAGCCGCGGACACGACATCGAGCGTTGTAGCACGGGTTGACTCCAGCGATAGCCAGCCGAAGATCTCACAAATCAAGCCACCATCACCTCGTGCTGGCTCTGTAACGCCCGCTACGCGTTTCAATAGCGTCGCAGCGGATCGCGGTCGGGCCTCGGACTCGGTTCGTCGTCCGGAGTTCGAACGTTCGCTGGCCTCCGACTCGCTTCAGCGTCTCGCGGCTGACAACGAACGCGTCGCGGCGGAGCGCCGTCGGGCTGCGGACTCGACTCAGCGCGATTCCGAGGCGCAGGCGCTCGCCGCGCAGGCCGAGGCCGCGAAAGCCGAGGCTTTGCGAGTCGGAGAGGACACGAGAGTTCAATCCGATCGGGCTGCTGCTGCAACACCCGTCGCGACTCTCCCTTCAGCGGAGACCATCGAGATGCCAACCGAGGCCGCGATACGTGAGGCCGCCAAGGGTATCGTCGCGTCGATCGCTCGCGGCATGTTCAGCAACCCAGAGCTAAAGAGATTCTTCGCCGATGCGTCGGACCCTCGCGTGGAGCTTTCGGATGGTTCTCTGCAAAGGCGCGCAATCGGACCCGGACGCGAGGAGGTGACATGCAGTATTCGGATGGAAAAGTTCACCACAGTCGGAAAGAGAAGCGCACGAGCCCTTGTCACCTTCGAGATGCGCAACGGGGTGGTGGTTTCCCAGTCCGTTTCTGTTGGTGCCCTGAGGCGCTCATGATTCCAAGCAGCGCAACGCCGCCCAACCCCATTCACTCGCACTTGGATCTATGACAGTCTCT
>JBEBIR010000724.1:0-2211 GCA_040080315.1 Gemmatimonas sp. | reverse complement strand
CCCGGTCGCGCCGGCGTCACCGCCAACAGTCCGGCCTCCACCAGTGTCGGCGCTCTGCGCTTTGTCGTGGCCTGCTCCCACGCGTACGCTATGCCCAGCAATTTCGCGTCCGTCCACGGTCGCGCGGAAAACTCCAGGCCGAAGGGCAGACCGCTCGCGTAGAAACCGGCAGACACAACCACCGCGGGCACGCCGATCATATTCACCCAGCTCGTGGCCGAGTGCGGCCCTTCACTAACGCGACCATCCTGCGGCATGGTTTCGTCGGGCGGCGGCATCTGAATTGCCGGATAGACATAGCCATCCAGTTTGAGCCGGTCGAGCGTGGCCACATACTCGTTCAGCGTCGCCCGTCGTGGGGTGTGATACATGCGTTCGACATTGGGGTCCGAGTCGAATAGTCGTTGCTCAAGCCGCACGGCACCGAAGTTTCGGAATCCGTCTTCAGTGCCTATTGACGAAGTGAACAGCGGTGCGCCCACGGCCCTCAGGTAGTCGGCGGAGGAGTGATACGCTGCTGGTCCAAATGTCGCCAGAAAGCGCTCGGTGCCGTCCTTCATGTACGCATACGTGGACACGCGGCTTGCGGTGCGCGCAAACGATGTCGGCAGGACACTGTCACCAACAATCACTTCGGCGCCCGCAGCACGTAACGCCTCCACCGCCTTCATGAACATCTCACGTGTCTCGGGGCGGAGCGCCATGTTCGCCGTGGTGCGAAATGACTCCGCGGCTGCGTTCGGCACGTCGACGGGAATGCCGTGAAACGGAATGCCATCGCCGGCGAGAATAAATGCCGGCACGCCAAACCGCTTGCCCTTGAGCGCGCCGCCGTCGAGTGCGGACTGATACGACGTGACACGCACCGAGTCGGGCGCACTGGCGGTTGGCGCGTCGAGTGAGTCTGCGCCAGCCATCACAGCCAGAGCGATCGCCGCGTCGGTTACAGTCCGCGCGATTGGCCCCGTGTTGTCCAGCAGCCAATCGAGTGGCGCAATACCGGCAATGCTGACCAAGCCACGCGTGGGGAACACGCCAACCAGTGCGCTGGTGGCTGCCGGCATGCGAATCGAGTTGCCAGTGTCGGTACCATTGCCCAATACCGCCATGTTTGCCGCGACGGCGGTTACCACTCCGCCCGATGATCCGCCGGGCGAAAACCGCACGTCGTACGCGTTGCCGGTGCGACCAAACGAGGTGCTCCGGTTCGTGTCGCTGTTGGCCAGATCGGGCATGTTGGCAAGCCCGACAATGATGGCACCCGCCGCGCGAAACTTCGCGACCACCGTGGCATCCTGTGGTGCGATCAGTTCGTGTCCGACGCGAGTGAAGCCCTCCCAACCGGCCGTCGTCACCTGGCCCTTCACACTTGTATTGGCCTTGATGACGATAGGCACGCCCCACAGCGGGCCGCGCGCGCTGTCGCGCGATGTGTCCAGCCGTGCCGCTTCGGCAAGTGCTTCGGTGCGTAGAACCGTTTCGATCGCTCCGTAGACGCCGTTGTATCGATCGATGCGGTCCAGGTGCCACTGCACGACCTGTGTGACGGTGTACGTCTTGTCTGTGTAGAGTTGCTGCAACCGCGGCACCGTAACGTCCAGCAGGTCGCGATCCATCGCCGCGTTGCGCGCGGCCGCGTCGGGCGTAGCGCGGCAGGAGAGGGCAACGGCCAGTGACGCCGTCAGCGCGAGCAACGCGATTGGATGACGCATGGTTAGCTGCTCAGCCCACCGAGGAGAACGACAGCTTGAAGCCGTCGGGGTCGACAACGCGGAAAACGCGCGGACCCCATGGCATGTCCGCAGGCTCGGTGGCGAGTGTGCCGCCGTTCGCCTTGATGCGCGCAGCCAGCGCGTCGACGCTCTGCGCGGTCGTAAACTGCAATGAGATGCCCTCGCCCTTCTGGCGCTCCCATCCTTTGGCACCATCATCCTGATTGAGCAGAATTTCGATGTCGCCGGCCTTGCACGAGACGGCAAGCAGCTTGCCATCGCGTTCATACTTGTGCCCTTGAGTGAAGCCAACAACATTCTGATACCACGCCATGCTGGTGGCGAGATCCTTCACGGTGATCGATGCCATGAGGGCGGTGGCGCTGAACGCTTCAGAGTCGGAATGCATGTCGATTTCGTCGGTTGAATGATGATACGTCGGCTATCGCGCCTTGATGCTTGATGGCAGTTCGACGAAGTCGCTGGTCTTCTCCAGCAG
>JBEBIR010000090.1:0-10001 GCA_040080315.1 Gemmatimonas sp. | reverse complement strand
AGCAGGAAGCGATTGGGTTAGCGGTGATGGCCGAGATCCCGCTGGTGGTGGTGAATGTGCAGCGCGGCGGTCCGAGCACGGGCCAGCCAACCAAGATGGAGCAAGGCGATCTCATGGCCGCCATCTTCGGCAGCCATGGCGATGCGCCAAAGGTGGTCATGGCGCCGGGCACGATCGAGGAGTGCTTCTATTCGATTATCACCGCGCGCAAGATTGCGGAGACGTTCAACATGGTGGTGGTGGTCCTGTCCGACGCGTCGCTGGCCACGTCGCAGCAGCCATTCAAACGCCCGACCTTCAACGAGGCGTGGGTCGCTCCACCGGTCGATCAGAGTGCGGTGACACCGGGCGCCAGGCCGTACGACTGGGACGAGACCACGGGGCTGGCGCGCCGTTTCATACCGGGACAACCCGGCGGCATGCACACACTCACCGGCTTGGCGCATGATCGCGACAGCCATGTGGCGTACGACGCCGAAACGAATGAGCAGACGCTGCGATTCCGCAGCTTGAAGCTGGCGGCTCTGCAGAAAACGCTGACACCGCCACCCGTGTTCGGCCCGTCGACGGGTGATCTTCTGGTCGTTGGCTGGGGCAGCACCAAGGGCGCCATCGAAGAAGCGGTGACGTCGATGCGTGCCGAGGGGCACCGGGTGTCGTCAATGCATTTGCAGTTCCTGCAGCCGCTGGCGCCCGGCATCAAGGAAATCATGCAGGGGTTCGCGCAGGTGATGACCATCGAAAGCAATTGGAGCGACCGGCCGGGCGATCTGATCATCGACGAGTCCAATCGACGCTATTCGTCGGTTGCAATCCTGCTGCGTTCGCGATTCCTCGTGGATGTCGACTGCTGGAGTGAAGTCACCGGTCAGCCGATCAAGCCCAGCACGATACGTCGCGTGATGTTGGGTAAGCTGCAGCCTCATCGTGAAGACAGGTGAACCGATCATGAGCACCACCTCCGCCACCCACTGCCTGCTGCAGACCTACGACGAACATCTTCAACTCGAGGACTATCAGAGCGGCGTGCCGCGCTGGTGCACGGGCTGCGGCGACAACGCGATTCTGGCGGCGGTGCAACGGCTCTGTCGGGACGAGGGGTTGCGGCCGGAGAAGACGGTCTTCGTGTCGGGCATTGGCTGCTCGAGCCGCTTCCCGCACTACATGAAGACGTATGGATTCCACGGCATCCACGGGCGCGCGCTGCCGGTCGCGGAAGGCGTGAAGATGGCGCGTCCCGATCTCACCGTGTTTGTCAACACGGGCGACGGAGACTGCTGCAGCATTGGCGCGGCGCACTGGATCCACGCGATTCGTTACAACATGAACATCACGGTGTTCCTGCACGACAACCAGATCTATGGCCTCACCAAGAAGCAGGCCTCGCCCACCTCGCCCATCGGAACGAAAAGCAATACCACACCACGTGGCAGTTACCTGGAAGCACTGAACCCGCTCGCGGTCACGCTGGGCGTGCAGAATGTGTCGTTCGTGGCACAGGCGGTGGACTGGATTCCGGAAACGCTGTTCGACATCGTCACGGCGGCATACCACCACAAGGGCCTGTCATTTGTACGCATCGTGCAGCGTTGTCCGGAGTGGTTGCCCAACTCGCTGAACCCGTGGATGCAGGATCCCACCAAGGTGCAATTGCTCCGGCATGAGAACGGGCTGCAGTACAGCAGCGGCCTGTCGCGAATCTATACCAACCAGTTGGATCACGACCCAAGCGACATCGATCGGGCGCGCGAGATCGCTTCCGGTCAGGAGTCCATTCCGGTTGGCGTGTTGTATCGCAATCCGGATGTGCCGTGTTACGAAGACCTTCGGCGCTCGGACAAGCGCCGAACACCGGAAGTGACGCGCACCGGACTGGAGGCCGAGTTGGACAAGTACACGGTTTGGCCAAGCGACAGGCATTGAAGACCACCAGCAGTGCAGACGGATATCCCTATGGAAGCGGACACGCAGGCGCAGTTGGCGTTCTTCTTGACTGGCAATCGTCCGGTCGAGTACCTGGACGATGTTCAGGAACTTGGCCTTAGACCTGCGCTGTTCGCCGGGTATCGCGATCTTTCGCAGTTGCGATACGACTTCCCATTGGTGCTGGTCGACAGTCGCGCCAGCCAGGAGTACGTGCGAACGCTGTCGGGAATGATCGACGACGCGTTGCTCGCGGTCGGACACGATAGCGACGGCGAGCGCACGCGGAAGCACACACTGCGCATTGAGGGTGAGATCCGTGCGTTGGTGGCCGGCGGTCAGCGGGGCCGACTCTCCACGCTCTGGGACGTGGCCGTGCAACGACTTGGTGGCGACGCCGATCACGCGCTCGCCGCAAGCGCGACGCGTGCGCATGCGGCCGTATCCGACGATGGCGAACTGGCCGACTGCGACGCGGCGTTGGCATCGCGACTGCTCCAGCAAGCGTGGAAGAAGGTGCAGGAAGCGAAGGCCGTTGAATTCGGGCGGGAGATCGACCGGTTGCGGCTCAAGCTGGGGGATATCCTGCGGGCCGACTACGAACGCTCGTCCGGTGGGCGGAGCGCCACGCAACTGAAGGCGGCGATCGGATCGGGGTTTGGTGCCGCGTTCGACTTCGACGCCATGTCGCGCCTGCTCGGCGCGGCACTTCCCAACGATGTGTTGCCCGAGGGACGGCGAACCCGCATTCGCCAATTGATCGAAGTGCTCGATGCCCAACAGTTCTTTCCCTCGAGCCATCGCCCGGTTTCCGCGGATGCTGCGGCACCGCACACCTTCCTGTTCGAGCGTTGCGATAGCGCGCTGGCCGCATTCCGCGCTCGCATGCCGGAACTGATCGAACTGGCGCGCGCGATCGCGATATCCGAACTGGAGATTGACTCGCAGTACAACGACGCGCGGCACGATGCCCTCTTTGCGCAGTTCGGTGCGAACGGGCTTGATCCACACGATCTGGCGCCGTTCCCCGACTATCTGGTGTGCGTCAACGCCGCGTCACTGCAGCCGGCGGACCACGTGCAGCTGATGGAAATTCTGGCGTCGGGACTGCCGATCAAGATCCTGCTGCAGATCGACGATATCCTGGAAGAGTCGCCGAATAGCGAGGGTAATCTCACGACCGGCATGCGCATCCGGCAGATCGCCAGCATGGCGATCGGCCTGAACGAAGCGTACGTGCTGCAATCGTCGGCATCGAATCTGTTCCAACTGCGCGAACAACTGGTGCGCGGACTGCGCAGCCGCGGACCGGCGCTCTTCAGCGTGTTCAGCGGCGCGAGCGGTGCCGCGAGCGGCCTGCCGCCATATCTGGTGTCGGCCGCCGCGATGGAATCACGGGCGTTCCCGGCCTTTACCTACGATCCATCCGCCGGCGCGAATTGGGCATCAAGGTTTTCGCTTGCCGCCAATTCGCAGCTCGACCTCGACTGGCCGATGCAGCACTTCGTCTACGAAGACGAGCAGCATCAACGCGTCTCCGAGACACTGGCGTTTACGGTCGTGGATTTTGTCGCGACGGACCGACGCTATGCGAAACACCTGGCGCGTGTGCCGCGCAGCCGGTGGAATGGCACCATGATTCCGGTTGACGAATCGCTGGCCCGCAACCGGAAAGGCGTGCCGGACCGGATTCCAAGCCTGCTGATGGTGGACGACAACGACGAACTCCAGCGGGTGCTGGTCGATGATCGACTGCTCCGCGAAGCGCGTCGCTGTCGCGAGATGTGGCACAGTCTTCAGGAGCTGGGGGGTGTGCACAACTCGCACGCGGAAAACTTGTTGGCGCGCGAGAAGCAAGCGTGGGATGAGCGTGCCCGCAAAGACAGTGACGGGTTGCCTGGCGAAACGGCGAGCGTCTCGACCGTTCCACAGGCGATGCCGGAAACGGAGTCGACCCTGACCCCGACAGAGCCCCCGCCCGCGAGCGACGACGCCTACATCGAAACGCCGCGTTGCTCCACGTGCAACGAGTGCACGCAGATCAACAAGAAGATGTTTGCCTATAACGCGAATCAGCAGGCCTACATCGCTGACATCGCCGCTGGCACATTCGCGCAACTGGTGGAAGCGGCCGAGAGTTGTCAGGTGTCCATCATCCATCCTGGCAAGCCGCGCAATCCGAACGAACCGGGCCTTGAGCGGCTGCTGGAGCGCGCGGCGGCATTTCCGTAGTCAGGCTCCCTGTAGTTTTTCACGACCGCGCAGCAGGTTTCCGGATGCCACTGAGCTCCGTTTCCCGCTTCCCGCGAGACCTATGCGTCGACCATTCGTTCTGCTCATCGCAGTCGCAACGTGCGCCCTGTCACTGCACGCACAGCCGAAGCCCCGTGAGCACGATCTCAAACTGCCCATTGGTGGCACACCTGGTCCACTGAACGCCATCACCGACGTCAAGGGCGTCGAAGTGGGCCATGCGACCATCATCTCGGGCAGCGGAAAGCTGGTGGTCGGACAGGGGCCCGTCCGCACCGGTGTTACCGTCGTGCACCCGCGTGGCAAGGCGAACGCCGATCCGGTGTTTGCCTCATGGTTTACGCTGAATGGCAACGGCGAAATGACGGGCACCACCTGGATTCAGGAGAGTGGCTATCTCGAGGGACCGATTGCGATCACCAACACGCACAGCGTCGGCGTCGTGCGGGATGCGATCATCAAGTGGGAAGTCACGCAGAAAAACGTATTGCAACCATGGTGGCTACCGGTGGTCGCCGAAACGTACGACGGCAGTCTCAACGACATCAACGGATTCCACGTCAAGGAGCAGCACGTCCTCGATGCGCTCAACTCGGCCACCGGCGGGCTTCCCCGGGAAGGTGTGGTGGGTGGCGGTACGGGCATGACCTGTCTTGGCTTCAAGGGCGGCATCGGCACCGCGTCACGGACGCTGACCGCGCAGCAAGGCGGTTACACGGTGGGTGTGCTGGTGCAATGCAATTTCGGATTGCGCCGCGACCTGCGGATCGCCGGCGTGCCCGTAGGCGAAGAGATTTCCGATTTGCAGGCGTGCATCGCGAACAACGAACCGCTCCCGGCGAACTCGTCGCGTCGTCGATGCGACGCGCCGAGCGGTGGGGATGCAACGGGTGAACCAAGGGAGCAGGGGTCAATCATCGTGGTAGTCGCCACGGATGCGCCGCTGCTCCCCCACCAACTCAAGCGCATCGCCACCCGCGTTTCGCTTGGCATTGGGCGCCAGGGCGGATTCGGTGGCAATGGCTCGGGCGACATTTTCGTGGCGTTTTCTACCGCGAATGCCAGAACGTGGGCGTCGGATAGCGTGACGACCTTGCGGATGGTGACGAACGACCGCATCTCATCGCTGTTTCAGGCCACGGCGCAGGCGACTGAAGCAGCGATTACGAATGCGTTGCTGGCGGCGGAAACGACCACCGGAGCGAATGACCTGCGGATTTACGCGATGCCGTTGGATCGCATGCTGGCAGCCATGCGGAAGTACGGACGCATGCCGTAGGTCACCTACATGACGCCGAACGCCAGCATCGCCTCCGCGACCTTTACAAATCCGCCGATGTTTGCGCCATCGACATAGTTCACGAATCCGTGACTGTCGCTGCCATGCTTCACGCACGTGCCGTGAATCTCCAGCATGATATTCTTCAGCCGTTCCTCGACTTCCTCACGGCTCCAGACCAATCGCATGGAATTCTGCGATTGTTCGAGACCAGAAACGGCCACGCCACCCGCGTTCGCCGCCTTGGCCGGTCCGAACAGCACTTTCTTGGAGAGCAGTTCGTGAACCGCCTCCGGTGTGCTGGGCATATTGGCGCCCTCCGCCACGGCCATCACGCCATTTGAGATGAGCGCCTTGGCGTCGTCACGCTGGAGCTCATTCTGCGTGGCGTTCGGGAACGCGAGGTCGCACTTGACATGCCACGGCGTTTTGTTCGCGTGAAAGCTGGAGCCCTTAAAGGTCTTGGCGTAATCCGAGATACGCCCGCGGCGCACTTCCTTGAGCTCCTTGAGCCATTCCAGTTTTTCCGCGTTGATGCCGTCGGGATCGTGAATGAATCCGTCGGAGTCCGAGGCGGTCACGACCTTCGCGCCCAGCTGGTTCAGCTTGTCCATGCAGTACAGCGCGACGTTTCCCGAGCCGGATACCACCGCCGTCTTGCCCTTGATACCCTCGCCGCGTGTCGCCAGCATCGCTTCGGTAAAGAACACGAGACCGTACCCGGTGGCTTCCGGCCGGATGGCGCTGCCGCCAAATGACTTCGCCTTGCCTGTGAAGACCCCGGTGAATCGATTCTCGAGTCGTCGATACTGTCCAAACATGTAGCCGATCTCGCGCGCACCGACGCCGATATCGCCCGCTGGCACGTCCGTGCGCTCACCAATGTGGCGCGACAGCTCGTTCATGAGTGACTGGCAGAAGCGCATGACTTCGCGATCGGTCTTGCCTTTCGGGTCGAAGTTGGACCCGCCTTTGCCGCCACCCATCGGCAAACCCGTGAGCGAGTTCTTGAAGGTCTGCTCAAATCCCAGAAATTTCAGTACGCTGGGGGTCACGCTGGGGTGAAAGCGCATGCCCCCCTTGTAGGGACCGATGGCGCCGTTGAATTGCACGCGCCATGCGCGATTCACATGGACTTCGCCGCGTTCATCCTCCCAGGCGACCCGGAACGAGATGAGTCGGTCCGGCTCGGCCATGCGTTCGAGAATCTTCTCATCGCGATACCGCTGGTCGTTGAGGACCAACGGCATGACGGATTCGGCAACTTCGCGCACCGCCTGGTGAAATTCCGTTTCGTGCGGATTTCCGTCGATGATGGTCTGCATGAATCGATCAACAGCCTGATGCACTGAGTCTGACATAAATGGCGTGGGTTGGTTGAAGCAGGAAAGTCTGCCCACAATACTGAGACCCGACGACGCATCGGGCTAGGGTGAACCATCGGCACGATGGGACGACACGCGGTGCGGGATCTGCCGACAACGCCTCGGGGGATTCCCCGACAACGCGATGACATTCAACGCGTAGCGATCTACAGAGCGATGTCCGTTCCGCGATTCCTGGAGGCTTTCATGACTGCCGATCGCCGCTGGCCACGAACCCTTGTCATCATCGGGCTCGTCGCAATGGTCCTCGGAGTATTCGATCCGATGGAGGGGTCGATCCTCATCCTTGCCGGCTCTGCCTGTGCAGCGCTCGGTGCATCGCTAACGCACAGTCGCAGCGCACCAATGTTGCTGTGGTCGTTCGCGCTTCTGCTGATGGGTGTCGGTTCCATGTGGGTGTTCAGCTTCTTCGGGGGCTTCAGCGGTGCGAGCGCTACCTCGAAGTGGTGGATGGTGACGATCGTGCCATACCCGGTCGGTTGGGTCATCGGTCTGATGGGCGCCGTGCGACGTCTGCGCGAAGTGGAGTCGGTGTCGTCGGCCTGAGGGTGCGTCAGGCGGCTACTGCGTCACTGTGGTCATGAGTTCGACTGAAGCACATTGTACAAGTAGCGTTCGAAATCTGAGGTGCCAGATCCCCCATGCCGTTGCCGGGCAAGGCGGCCGATGGCCGTCCCAGTGTATCTTCGGATATCCGCGGGACGGAATCAATCGTCATCTTGTTCATGGAACGGTTTCCCCTGAATTCCGAACGGCACCCGAGTGCGCTGACGGTGGGGCTTGATCGTCGGGTGGCCGCCAGCCTCCCCGAGATCAAGTACACGCTTCGCACGCTGCTCCGGATCGCCGGATACGGATGCACGTTTGTCTGGCTGGACGACGGCGTCACGCCCGACATTACCTACGGCGTGGTGGACTCGGACGCTGGCGTTCTGCATATCCCGGCAGCGCTGCACGATTTCGGACGCGTTGCGGACTTTGACGCGCTCGGCAGCCGATACCACAGCGGAATGCCGTTTGTGCTCTTTCCGCGCGCGCCCTGGCTTGAGGCACCACGCACTGCGGGACGCACCAACTGGCCGTGTGATGTCGTGTTTGCCGCGTTCTGGTTCCTGATTGGCGCGCGCGAGACCACGTGGCGCCGCGATCGGTGGGACAACCTGTACGCGCATGACTGGGTACCCGTACGCGATGGCCTGCTCACGGAAGCACCCGTCTCTCGGTGGGGTCGCGCCATTCGCGACCTCTTCACCGCGGTTGGTCGTCCTCCTCTTCCGATGCCTTGGGAAGCCGGACCGACGGTCGCCGCATTCAGTTTCACTCACGATGTCGACTATCCGCAGATCATCCGCTGGATCGAAGCACCTCGCGAGCTACTCAAGCGCGGCCCGCGCGCCATCGGTTCGGCGATCGGCGTGCTTCGCGGAAGCAATCATTTCTGGACGTTTCGCGAGTGGATTGACTTCGAATCCAAATTTGGGGCCCGACCCACGTTCTACTTCATGGCTCGTCAGGGATCGTTGCTGCAGTACGCGCTCGGTCGGCCCGACGATTTCTATGATATCCGACGTCCGGAGTTCACCAGACTCTTCGGCGAATTGCGCGACGCCGGCTGCGAGGTGGGTCTGCACGCGTCGTATCTTGCCCACCGAAGTGCCGAGACCATTCGGGCAGAGGCCGAACGCGTGAGGCATGCATCGGGCATGCGAGTACTGGGGAATCGGCATCATTTCTGGCACATGGATCCCGAGAATCCCAACGAGACACTGCGTCGGCACGAGCTCGCGGGCCTTCAATACGACTCGTCGCTGGGCCTTGAGTTCTTTCCCGGATACCGACGCGGGATCTGTCATCCCTTTCACCCGTTCCATCAGGGCGAACGTCGGGAACTCGGCATCGTCCAGGTGCCGCCGGCGTGGATGGATGATCACTTCGACGGTCGATTGGCGCAGAACGGAATCACCGACCCCGACACGGTGGCGCAACGCATTGTGCAAACGGCACGCGAGACCGGTGGGGTGACTGTGGTCGACTATCATTCGCGCGGTATGAACGCGGACATTTATCCGCGCTGGGGACCGTGGTTGAGTCGCTTCGCCGAGCGCCAGCTGGACGCGCAGATTGCGTTTCGCACGCCGACAGAGATCCTGAACGAGTATCGTTCCGTGGAGTCGGTCCTTGATAGCATCTCCGTCGACGAGACCGTCGGCGTGCCCTCAATCCGGTGACCATGCTTTTCGTATCTGGCACTCCATCGCCCACATACTGGAGCCTGGTGCTCGAAGCGACTCCGCGTCTGCTCGGCACGATGGATCGCGAATCCCTGTCGCCGACGTGGGGAAGCTTCGACCGCGACCACTGGGCGTGGAAATTTCGTGACTTTCCGATCACCATGCTGCAGACCGGCGTGCTGCCGCTGGCGTGGTTGTGGTCCACGCCCCTACCGGGGAATGCCTGGTCAGGCAACGGTCAGCTGCTGAAGTGGATCATCGGTGCCGTACAAGTCGTGTTGGATCGGCAGCATCGACATGGTGGCTTCGATACGGTGGCGCCGAATGCGCAGGATCACGGCGTGACGTTGGCGCAGTGCTACCTGCTTGCCACAACGGCGCGCCTGCTGGGGGACGACTGTCCAGCGCCGCTGGCGGCCCGCCTCTCCGACGCGTTGCAACGCGGCACCAACTTCGCGGTGCGTTCTGAGGAGGACTACGCATTCATCAGCAATCACCACGCGCTCTTTGCGCTGGCGTGGCTCCGTGTGGGGACGTATCTCGGCGATGCGTCACTCTGTACGAGAGCGGACGACGCGATCGCGACCATCATCGAAAAGCAGTCGCCTGACGGATGGTATGCGGAATACGGCGGACCGGATCCGGGCTACGAGTCGCTGGGCCTGCACTATCTCGCGCAGTTCGAGCGGGAGCGGCCAAGCGCCATGCTGTCACAGTCCATCGACCGCAGTCTGGAGTTTCTGGCACACTGTGTGCAACCGGACGGCGGCCTCGGAGGTGGATTCGGAAGTCGCCACACGATTCAGTGGTTCCCGGCCGCCTTCGAGCTGCTGGCCGGTCGATCTGTCGTCGCCAGCTCGATCGCGGAGTTCATGCGCTCGCGGCTGGGCGAGGGGCAGGTGGTCACGCCAAGGACGGTGGACGCGCACA
>JBEBIR010000089.1:0-10017 GCA_040080315.1 Gemmatimonas sp. | reverse complement strand
CTTGGCCGCGTGACGCTCGGTGACGATGTGTCGGTGTGGCCGACGGCGGTGATTCGCGGCGATGTCGAGCGCATTGAGATCGGCGCGCGCAGCAATGTGCAGGATGGCGTGGTCATTCATTCTGACGAGGGTATTCCGACGATCATTGGTGCCGATTGCGTGATCGGGCATCGTGCGGTGGTGCATGGGACCGTACTCGGCGATGGTGTGCTGGTGGGCATGGGCGCCATCCTGCTCAATCGCGTGCGTGTTGGCGCCGGGTCGATCATTGGTGCTGGCGCGGTGGTCACCGAGGGAATGCAGATCTCGCCGGGTTCACTGGTGTTGGGAATCCCGGCGAAGGTGGTGCGTCAGGTGGACGCTGAGCAGCAGGCGAAGATCGTGGACAATGCGGCGCGGTATGCGGAGCTCAAGGAGCACTACCGGCGCGGGGAAGTGCCACGGATCCGACAAACAGAAGATTGAACCGCGCCGGAATGTCGGCAAATTCCAGGTCGCGATGTGTGAGCAGGCAAATACTTGCCATGCGGCGCAAAAAGTTCGTGATCGTTGCCAGAAAATGGGCGGCGTCAACATGACGGATTGGTGACGCGTTGGTGCGCGCAGCGCGATCGGACAAAGTGCCCTAACAGATTGCTGGGAAATGAGTTACATTTCAAATTCTGCGCGTTCGTGAAGGTCTCGATTGTGTCACGGATGAGGCTGCATACGCAACAGCGTTATGTAACGGTATCACAAGGTTCAATCTCGGTGGATAAAGTGATCGATCACACAATTCCGTGATCTGTAATACGCAACCTGTATCACAGCAACGCGTTACGGACTCACTTGCGCGGCTTCACGAACAAGCGCACCATTCGCCCCCGCTTGGCACCTCACCTGTGGTTTGGGGACGCACCCAGACCTGCCCCGCGTAGTCCGATTACCGCACCCCGACAACGAAGTAGGAGCCACGAATGCCCTTCACCGCGACACCCCCCGAAGGTCCTGTTACGCTGTCAGCGAACGCGCGGACAGTGCTGGAAAAGCGCTATTTGGTAAAGGACAAATCGGGGAAGCCCGTCGAAAAGCCGGAAGACATGTTCTGGCGTGTCGCGACGGTGGTCGCGGAGGCCGATAGACGCTACGGCGCCAGTGATGGCGGCGTGCAGGCGTTGGCCGAGGAGTTCTACTTCCTGATGACGCAACGTCGGTTTGAGCCCAACTCACCGACGTTGATGAACGCCGGTCGTCCGTTGGGACAATTGTCTGCGTGTTTCGTGCTGCCGGTCGATGATGCCCTGTCCAATGGACAGAGCGGCATCTACGACACGTTGCGCGCGATGGCGCTCATCCATCAGTCGGGTGGGGGCACGGGTTTTTCGTTCTCGCGTCTGCGTTCGCGCGGTGCGATGGTGCGTTCCACTACGGGTGTGGCGTCGGGCCCCATCTCGTTCATGCAGTTGTATGACGCCAGCACCGACGCCGTGAAGCAGGGCGGCACGCGGCGCGGCGCGAACATGGGCATCCTCCGGGTCGATCATCCGGACGTGATGGAGTTCATCGCGTGCAAGGAAGACCTCAGCAAGATCACCAACTTCAACATCTCGGTTGGCATCACCAACAAGTTCATGGACGCCGTCAAGGCGGACACGGACTACGACTTGTTCGACCAGAGCACGAAGAAGGTGACGGGTCAACTGCGCGCGCGCGACGTGTGGGACAAGATGATTGTCGGCGCGTGGCGCACCGGCGAGCCGGGTGTGTTCTTCATTGACGAAGCGAACCGGTACAACCCGGTGCCGCAGTTGGGTCCCTACGAAGCCACCAATCCGTGCGGCGAGCAGCCACTGCTGCCGTATGACGTGTGCAACCTGGGCTCGGTGAACGTCGGTCACTTCGTCATCAATGGCGTGATGGACTGGGATGCGTTCAAGCGTGACATCGCGCTCAGCACGCACTTCCTCGACAACATCATCGACGTCAACAAGTACCCGCTGCCCGAAATCGACGCGTTGTCCAAGCGCATCCGTCGTATCGGACTCGGCGTGATGGGTTTTGCCGATATGCTGGTGCGCCTCGGCATTCCGTACGACAGCGCCGAAGGCATCGAGATGGGCCGCCGCGTGATGGAGTTCCTTGACGTGGAAGGCAAGAAGGAAAGCGAGCGGCTGGCCAAGGAGCGTGGCGCGTTCCCCGAGTGGGCGCAGTCCATCTTTGGTCCCGACGAAACGTGCGCCCGTGACGAGAACGGTCAGCGCATCCGGTCCATGCAGATGCTGCGCAACTGCAACGTCACAACGGTCGCGCCCACGGGCACTATCTCCATCATTGCCGGATGCTCGAGCGGACTTGAGCCGTTGTTTGCCGTGGCGTTCATGCGCAATCAGGCCGGTGTGATGATGCCCGATGTGAACGACGACTTTATTTCCATCGCGATGCAGGAAGGTTGGTATAGCGATGAGCTGATGGCCCGCATCGCCAAGTCAGGCACCGTCAAGCATGCCGAAGTGCCGGCCAAGTGGCAGGCCGTGTTCAACACGGCCAACAACATCACGCCGGAATACCACATCCGCATGCAGGCCGCGTTCCAGCAACACTGCGACTCGGCCATCTCCAAGACCACCAACTTCGGATTCGCCGCGACGGTGGACGATGTGCGCGCGATCTACGAGATGGCGTACGACATGAAGTGCAAGGGCGTCACGGTGTATCGCGATGGCTCGCGTGACAACCAGGTGTTGTCGACCGGTGCGACGACCGATGCTGCGGCCAAGCGCGAAGATGCGAAGTCGGCGCAGGCCGGCGATACGCCCAAGGGTTCTGACAAGGAAGCGGGCGTCTTGAAACGCGAGATCGGTGAACTGCAGGGCACGATGGCCGAGTTGCAGAATGAGCTCGATCGCACGAAGAAGGCGTTGTTCAGTGCAGAAGCGGAGAGCGCGTCGCGTCGCAACAAGCGGTCGCGTCCGGAAGTGATGCGCGGCACGACCATTCGGAAGGAGACGCCGCTCGGTGTGATGTTCGTGAACATCACGGAAGACGAGAAGGGGCAGCCGTTCGAACTGTTTTTGAATCTCGGCAAGGCCGGCGGTTCGGCCATGGCCGACGCAGAGGCGATCGGACGGCTTGTGTCGCTGGCGCTGCGTTCGGGAATTCCGTTGATGGAGATTCATCGCCAGTTGCGAGGAATTTCGTCAGATCGCGCGGTAGGTCTCGGTCCGAACAAGGTGTTGTCGATGCCGGACGCGGTGGGTATCGCGCTCGAGCAATGGTGGAGAGACAAGCAGGGCGTGCAGCAGGACCTGCTTGGTGGCGGTTCGAGTGTACCGTCGCCGGTGAGTTCGTTGTTGCCGCCGGTGGCGACGCCGGTTGGTGGAGTGCCGATCACGCGTCCGCCGATGTCAGGTGGGGAGCAGCAGCAAGTCGAATTTGGCAAGTCGGGCGGGGAAGTGTTTATGGGGACTTGCCCGGACTGTGGGAGTCAGCTGGAGTTTGCTGAGGGGTGCGTTAAGTGTCACGTGTGCGGGTTTAGCGAGTGCGGGTGAGCGCGCACTGATCGTCTGAAGTGAGAACGCCGCTGGGTTCGATTGCGAATCCGGCGGCGTTCTTTGTTTTGGTTCGTCGTGTGCGACGCGGCCGGGGTCGAGGCTCCCCCTTCGCGGCTTGCTGCTTCGCGTACCGAGCATCGTGGCGCGTCGTCAGCATGGTCGCACGCTCGCAGAGGCCGCCGCGAGGGAGCCTCGACCCCGGCCACATTCATTCCAGCTTCCGATTTCATGGGAACGGGGGTCTTGACACAGAGTGTCTTAACACCTAATATCCTGCTGTGACAACACTCCAAGACGATCTGCGCCAAGCCAAGGCGTTCACGAGCCTCCACGAAGAGGCCTTTCTGAACGTGGCCCGAACCGAAGCCGTGCTGCATGACGGACTCGACCGTGTGCTCGGGCCTCATGGGCTATCGCTGACCCAGTACAACGTCGTGCGGATGCTCCGCGGGGCGGGGCCGGCGGGCCTTTGCCGCAACGAGATCCGGGATCGACTCATCACGAGGATGCCAGACGTGTCGCGCCTCTTGGATCGGATGGAAGCGGCCGGGCTCGTGCACAGGGTTCGCGGCGCCGCCGACCGTCGGCTGGTGAACACCACCCTGACGGAACGCGGTCGCGCCCTGGTTAATCAGCTTGATGCCGAGGTGACTGCGCTTCACGCGGGCCAGCTTGGCCATTTGAACAAAACGCAGCTTCGCTCGTTGATCGAACTCCTGAGCCTGGCCCGGGAGCCCGCCTAATTCGTTTGCTTTAATGGGTGTTGCGACACCCAGCGTTTCGACTCCGACTTTCCTTTTTCCTCATCTCCATAAACGACCATGCGAATCCAATCCCTGAACTCCGCGGTACCGGCCGACCTGGGCCTCGTACTCCTCCGCGCCACCACCGGTCTCATCGCCGCCGCACACGGCGCACAGAAGTTGTTCGTCTACGGCGTCGAGGGTGTGAGCGGGGCGTTCGCCCAGATGGGCATCCCGATGCCCGGCATCGCGGGACCCGCTACTGGACTCGTCGAGCTGGTCGGCGGTGTCGCGCTGATGCTCGGCCTCTTCACACGCTTCGCCGGGTCTGCGCTCGCCATGACCATGCTCGGCGCTATCGGCTTCGTGCATCTCGCTGGCGGCTTCTTCGCACCGAACGGCATCGAGTTCCCGCTCGCGCTCCTTGGCGCTACCAGCGCGCTCGCCGTTGCAGGCGCAGGACGGTACTCGCTTGACGCACTCATCGCAGGACGTCGTGACACGGTAGTCGATGTCACTCCCGTGATCCGATCGATTCGCAAAGCCGCCTGAAGTACTTCGCGACATCAACTCAATACACCAACTGGAGAATAGATCATGAACGTGCTCATCATCGGCGCCGGCAACATGGGACGTGGCATCGCGACTCGTCTCGTCAACAGCAACGCCAATCTCATCATCCATGACATCGACGCGGCGAAGGCGCAGGCCCTCGCAACGGAGCTCGGCGGCATTGCCGACAGTTCTCGCGTCAAGGTCACCACTTCGCTCACTGCCGCGGTGGCAACCAGTGACATCGTGATCCTTGCAAGCTGGTATGCGGTGAATCTCGAGACGGCACGCACGCTCGGTTCCGCACTCGACGGCAAGATCGTGGTCGACATCTCGAATCCGCTTAACGAGAACTATGACGGCCTCGTGACGGAGCCCGGTACGTCGGCGGCCGAGATGATTCGGGCAGTTTTGCCAGCGGATGCGAAGCTGCTCAAGGCGTTCAACACGACGTTTGCCGGCACGCTGGTCGCGGGCGAAGTGGCGGGGCAGTTGCTCGATGTCTTTATCGCGGGCGATGACGACACCGCAAAACGCACGCTCGCCGACCTCCTGCGAGCAGGCGGCCTGCATCCCGTCGACGTCGGTGCGCTTGAGCGCGCGCGTCAACTCGAAGCGCTGGGGTTCCTCGGCATCACGCTCCAGTTCCGGCTGAACACCGGCTTCGGCACCGCGTGGAAGCTCACGCTTCCTGTCGCTGCCTGAGCAACACCACACGATCGCTTCACGGCGTGTAGGTCAGCCGCATTGCGGGAACGGCGACCTCAGTCGCTACCGAAGCAGTTCGCATCAGGCTGCTCGTTAGCGACTGCGTCGCGCTGACATTGAACTTGACTGTCATTGTCTCAAGCGTGCAGACCGTCCGCGGCTCTGGATTGCCATTCGGGCAGGGGCCTGATGGTGCGCTCGATACGAAGCTTGCCGTCCCGCTGGAGTAGTTGAAGGTGCCAACACTGTTGCCGCTCACTTGAAACAGCTGGCCGTTCACTAACCCGGTCCCGTCACCTATCGTGCCACTCACGGAGGTGGGCGCCGTGCTCGTCGCCGACTGCGCAAAGCCGCTCGTCTGGACGATGTTGGCGAAAGCTGAAGGAGACTCGAAGCCGACCAAGGTCCACGTCGAGAAGGATCCACCGTTCGACTGGTGGACGACCCGATGAATGCCGACGAAGTAGAGCGGCGCCGTCGTCAGGTCGGTCGCCACTTGAAGCCGCTGCATCTGGACGCCCGCTTGGAGCGCGAGCAGCGTTGAATCGACGAGGGAGCGGAAACTCCCGCTCCCGGGATTGGCGTCCGCGATCTGATCGGCCCTGGCGCTGAGCGAGGAGACTTGGGCGCTGGAGAGCGTGATGATGTCGCCGGACGACGTCGGCGATGTGGTCTCCTTTCCACACGCCGTCGTGAGTGCCACGGCGGAAGCGAGGAACAGCGTTATGCGTGGGCGCATTGAAGGTGCATGTCGGTGTGAGATCAAACGAAGACTCAATCATTAAACCCGAGCCACGTTGATCACGTCACATCGCGGCGATCGGCGGCGTTTAAGTTAGTGAGTGCGTCTCGTGCGACGCGGCCCCGGCCTTCGCTTCAGCGTCGGCGGGCTAGCTCTGGTTGTCGCGCTGATCTTCGCGCGCTAGTCAAACTCTACGCGGCTCGCCGGTTGCTCTACTCCGGTGTTGCCTGTGCGAATGTCGGCCTGGGCATAGCTCTCTCCACGCACGGCTCCACCGGCCAAGCGCCGCATGAGTGTGAGTTGACCGGTGTGTTGCAGCGCATCGGCGATCGGACCTTGAAAGAGTTGCTCAGCGGGGCCAAGCAACGGTGCGTCGCTTGCCAGGTATTCGTCGAACGCCGTTAGTGCGGCGAAGAATCTTGCAACCTCAGGCTTCCACTTCATCGGTTCGCTGGTGTGCCAGACGGTCTGCCCCTTGGCCATCGATAGGGCCCAGTCGAACAGGTCGCCCATGTGCGCGACGATCTCTACGGCCGAGCGGGACTTGGGGCTCGCGCGGAACTTGCCGAACTTTTCGGGCGGTTGACGCACCGATTTGCTCGCGCGGTAGGCAAGTGTCGCAACGGTGTGACGCAGCAGCATGCGCGCGGGATCGTTCGGTGTGGCGACGGTGTGCGCGAAGGCGTCGGCAATCTCGGAGACTTGCGCGGCATGTCGCATTTCATGCGTGGCGACGAACAACGCCCACTGATACAAGTTGATCTCGCCGATCACTGGATGCGGGCCGATGACCGTGCTGAGGGCGAGACCGTCGGCGTCTGTGAACAGCGCTCGTACGACCGCGCGCTGCTGTGAGAACGTGGCCAGGGACGACGCGAGACGAGCATCAGCGGCGGGAGCGTTGGCCCCGCTGGCGACGCGAGTCACCTGTCGATTGGTGATACGGGTCCAATCAATTGCGCCGTACGCGGACTCACTAAGCGTCTCGGTGCCCAACCCTGTTGTCCGCGCGGCGGTCAGCAGGGTCTGCATCACCGAGAGGATCCGCGCTTGCACGATCGCCAAGTGATCCACAACCTGCGCAGCACTCCAGCGACCGGGAGCGGGTGCAGTCTCGCTCAATGAGGTCGGCACCCTCAGGATCGCCTGCATCAGCGCATCACGACTGGCATCGAGCGCGGAGAGTACTTCTTCGGTGCGGGCGTTCATGGTGTTGTCCTGTGAATAGGGAATTGGCCAAGAATCTAGCAAGCGAGCGGACGTTCAGTTTCCTTTCGCAAGGCAGCGCCGCTTGCACCGAAAGGTTGGCCGCCGCAACGTTTTTGAAGGGAGAATCCAATGACAACCGGTCGTCCACGATGTCTCATTCTGGCGGGGCCGAATGGCGCCGGGAAGAGCACGCATGCGAAGACGATTGTGTCTGGGCATCACGGAATCGAACGGTTCATCAATCCTGACACGATCGCCGGTGGACTTGGCGGATTCGCACTGTCAAGCGCCAACTTCGATGCTGGCCGAATCGCGCTGCAGGCCATTGCAGAGGCAATTGCGAGTCATCAGAACTTTGCGTTCGAGACGACGCTCTCTGGTCGTCGCTGGCCATCGTTACTGGATCGGATGAGCGCTGCTGGCTTCGACTGCCTCGTGAGCTACCTCTGGCTCCCGGATGTTGAGCTCTCTATCGAGCGCGTGCGGCGTCGAGTGCTGGCGGGTGGCCACGATATTCCCGAAGCGGACCTGCGCAGGCGATATCCAACGAGTCTCGCGAACTTTCGGTCGCATTTTCTTCCGCGCTCGTCGATGTGGCGTGTGTTCGACGCGTCGTCGGAGCACGGACTCATAGGCATCGCTTCGGGTGGCATGGATCGGCCGACGCTGGTTGCGGACGCGGAGCGCTGGGCAACGATTGTGGGGTCGCATGCGAGTCGTGTGCGCGAAAGCTCGCCTCAGACGTACGTCACTCAGGAAGGAGGCCAAAGCTCAATGGATGCCTTGCCAGCGAATCGATCAGCTGAGCCTGATGCGAGCGCATCGACACGCGAACCACCTATGCCGTCGCTCGAAGAGATGGTCGCGACCTCGCCGGCGGCCGTTCGGCGTGCGCTGGCGATTCAGCGCGCGCTTGGCGTCTCCGCGGCCGCGATGCGAGACGGCAAGATCGTGATCATCCCACCAGAGGAGTTGCCGCTCACCGCGTACGATGCGCCCGCGCCCACATGATCGCAACGGCAGCTCCGGGACTATAGCGAACCAGATCGCCAAGGCGTCGGCTTCAACGCTTCCCTCAGCGCTTTCACAAACTGCGTCGTGCGCGCCGATCGCCCTTTGCCGGCAACGCACGAGCTGATCCAGTCGCGACCCGGCGGTCGGCTGCGCTATCTGGCGAGTCGGTACCTGGGTATCGGGCTGGTTGGCATGCAATGAGGTCACTTAGACCGATCGCGCGGGTCAGACGTCAAGCCAGCCTCGACATTGACCACGGATAGCAACTGCCGAGGCCAGTACGCTGAACTGGTAATGTTAAAGGAGTAGCGTAGGAAGTGTTAATATAGTAGTGTAACTGGCGTTATAAATGTCTATCGTACGAGGTTAGAACAGTTGCGTTCAATGAGCCGGCATCACACTATTCACGGCGACTCCACTCGGCGCTCTCCGACCGCATGCTTCCGTACCGTACTCGCGTCGCAGACGCCGAACTCGATGAGCTGCTTTCTGTGCTCCCGGCCGTCCTGATTGAAGGGCCCAAGGGTGTCGGCCAGACGCAGACCGCTGAACAGCGGGCGGGCTCCGTGATTCGGTTGGACGATCGAGCGCAGCGTGAGATAGCCGCAGCGCACCCGGCGACTGTTCTATCCGGAGCGCGACCAGTGCTGATCGACGAATGGCAGCGCCTGCCGGAAATGTGGGATGCGGTTCGACGTGCCGTTGACGCAGATGGTCGCGCGAATCAATTCCTGCTGACTGGATCTGCATCGCCGTTGCAGCCGGGAACGCACTCTGGCGCTGGTCGGATTGTGCAGGTGCGCATGCGACCGATGACCCTGAGCGAGCGGGGCGTGGCCAAACCGACGGTGAGTCTGTCCCGTCTGCTCGAGGGGCGCGCGAAGAAGCTCGTCGGCCGCTCGGACGTGACGCTTGTCGACTACACCCACGAAATCGTCGCGTCGGGCTTCCCCGCGCTCCGTTCGCTCACCGGTCGCGTGTTGCGCGCGCAGTTGGATGGATACCTGGCGCGCATCGTCGATCGCGACATTCCAGAGTTTGGTCGACTGGTGCGCCAGCCGCAGACGCTCCGTCGTTGGATGAATGCGTATGCGGCCGCGACGTCAACAACGGCGTCGTTGGAAACCATTCGCGATGCGGCGACCGGCGGTGAAGGGGAAAAGCCGGCGCGATCGACGTCCATCCAATACCGGGAGATCCTGGAGCGACTCTGGATTGTCGATCCCGTTCCGGCGTGGGATCCTTCACGCAATACCATGGTGTCGCTGCTGCAAGCGCCGAAGCATCAACTCGCGGACCCAGCGCTTGCGGCGCGTCTGCTTGGCGCCACGGAAGTGTCACTGCTGGGCGGCGCGATGCCGACGCGCGTCCATGAACGTCCGGGGGTAGACGCGGCCAAGCCACGCGACGGCGCCATGCTTGGGCGTCTGTTCGAATCGCTGGTCACACTGGACGTGCGTGTGTACGCGCAGGGCGCAGAGTCACAGGTGCGACACCTGCGCGCGTATAACGGACGCCA
>JBEBIR010000723.1:0-2223 GCA_040080315.1 Gemmatimonas sp. | reverse complement strand
GGACGTGAGGTCGAGGGTGTTGTCGATCCGCGCCGTCAGATCGGTGACGGCGTTGTTCTCGTTAAATCCGAAGTTGAACCGCGCGCCACCGTTGGGCGCTCCCCCGCTGGCGGTGCGGTCGCTGAAGCTTTCATAGCGCGATGACGCGACTAACGCATCCGAGCTGAATCGACTGGACCATTGGCGGAACCATCGTCCGCTTACTCCCTGATTCTTCGCGATGGTGAGATCATTGAGCGTCGATGTCGCGCCAGCCGCGGGGCCGCCCAACGGACCGCCTCCACCGGCCAGCGACTGGGATTGGTCGAGATTGTCGAGGCCGCGATAGACGCTGAGTGTCGCGACGTCTTTGGAGGTCGGGCGATACGTCGCTTTGGAATTGAAATCATAGAAGTAGAAGGCGGGATCAACGGTCTGCTGCTGAAAGCGGTTGCCGAATCCTCCGCGTCCGGGTGCCGGCTGTGCCTGCGTTGTCCCCTGACTCTTGGCAAAGTCGAACAATCGATTGTACAGTCCGCTCCGGATGACGTCGGTGTACGAGCGACGTCCGGATATCAGAATTGCGCCGCGACCCAGCGGAATCTCCAACACGCCGCGCGCACTCAACAAGCTTGCCCCGCCGCTGGCACGCAGCTGGTGCTCATCGCCAGCCTTGCCCGTAAGCTCGATGACCGACGACACACGTCCGCCATAGCGCGCGGGGAATCCACCGGCGTACAGCTGAATGTCCTTCAACGCGTCCGTGTTGAACGCGCTGAACAGGCCAAAGAAGTGGTCGACGTGATAGACCGTCATGCCATCCAGCAACACCAGATTCTGGTCGGCCTTGCCCCCGCGAACAGACAGGCTGGCCGTGCCGTTGCCGGCGCCAGCGACACTTGGCAGCATCTGCAGGGTGCGAAACACATCCGCTTCGCCGACGGATGGCATGGCTTCGACTTGAGCCGTCGAAATGGAAAGCTGGCTGATATCCCGACCGATGGCGACAACGGTCGGCGCAGCGTCGGTCGCGCCCATCACGTTCGTTGTCGCCAATCGCACGACCGCATGGGCGAGCGCGATAGCGATCGGCCCCGTGATGGTATCGGCGTTGATCGCCAGCCGCCTTGTCGTGTATCCGATGTACTGGATCAGTACGACCTGCGGAGAGGCCGGAACGCCGAGCAGTGTGAATCGTCCATCAGCGTTGGATGGCGCGGTCCGCGACAGTGCGGCAATGCTCACGCGTGCGTTCGGCAAGACTTCGCCCGTTGTCGAATCGCGGACGACTCCAGTGAGAGTGACGGTGCGATCACGCGGCGTCGTTTGCGCGGAGAGCCGCGCGCTACTGATGCTGGAGAACGCGACAACGAGCACGGGAGACGCGAGCGCGCGGACGAATCGCATGGGGAGACCGGAAGGGCAAGGGACATGCATGGGCTGCAGCCGATGTCCACACGCCGCTGAGCGACGCGGAACTTGATGACGCTAACAACCCGCGCGACCAGTAATACCCTATGTCAGGCGAACGCTGAAGCACCGCAAAGCGCGATTGCAGCAGGCACCAAACAGATGGGCTGTGGTGCCTGTACTGCGACGCATGGACTTGGCATTCGCTGCTCACACTATCCCGACGCACGAGACGTGGGCACGGTCGACGTCCGACACGTGCGATGCCATCGTCGCGGCTGTCGCACGGCTTTCGTCGACATCGCTCGACGACATCGGCAATATCACGCTGGTGGATCGAGTGGAACGCAAGTGCCTTGTACCCGCGCCCGCGATGGCGGACGTGCTGGAGTGCGACGCGTCGATTCCTACTTCCAACGCAATGGCGTTTGCATCAACTGTGAGACTCGACAGTCCCCGACCCGCGCCGGCTGATAGCGCCACTCGATAAGCGCCATCATCACAAGCTCCTTCGACAACGCCGTTGGCTGTATCAACATCTTCAGTGTGCCCGGCACCGGCACACCGAGTGAATCGATGACGAACTGAGCCAGCTCAAAATCCGACGGATAGGGCTGCGAGAGCCACTGTTCAACCGGCTTGATTTGCGCCGTATCCTTCCCGAGGTACACCGCCGGCCTATCCACCTGAAAATCGAAGTAGGGACGTCCTGGAAAAGCGGACGCCGGCGGACACTGTTCGCTCGGGCGGAACGGTGCCGAAACCACGGTGAATAGCAGCGCCGCTACTGCGATTACTAACGTCATTGCTGTCTCCATGGGGTTCTCCGGTACG
>JBEBIR010000722.1:0-2225 GCA_040080315.1 Gemmatimonas sp. | reverse complement strand
GGCGGCGGCCTCACGTGGCGTCCTCGCTACGACATCAGCTTCGAAGGGACCTATCAACACAATGCTGTGTCACTCGAGAGCGGCGATTTCTCCGCCGATCTGGCCGGGCTCCGCATCAAGTATGCGAGGTCAACGACACTGTTCGGCAGCACATTCGTGCAATTCAACACGCAAACGAAAAGTTTCGTGACCAACGCTCGGTTGGCCTGGCGCTATTCGCCGCTCAGCGACGTGTTTCTGGTGTACACTGAGCGGCAGAATACGCTGACGCATGTCCGCAACGAGCGATCGGTGGCCGTCAAGGTCACGCGTATGCTGGCGTTTTAGCTCTCGCGTCTACTTGATAATCACGTAGCGCGCGAGGCGCTTCAGTTCGTTCGGACGGCTCCGCAGGTACTTGGAAATTTCCCGATCGAACTGCTCCATCGACGTCCAGGGACGGTACTCGGCGAACTCTCGCTTCCACTGACGCGTGCCCACACCGATGCTGGCAAACGTGTCCATGATCGGATCTGTGAACGTGTTGAGCTCCACGGGGATGAACACATACTGCTCAAGGCGCGTGGCCTCGGCCGCACTGGTGGCTTTCGTGATGGCCGTCTGAAACTGGTCGAACGAGCTCCACGGGCGCCCCGACTTAAGCGCGGTGACCTTCTTCGCGTCGACTCCGGGGATGAGCAGGAACTCCGCGTCTGCGCCGCGATTGAGATCGATGTGCACAAACACCTTCGCATACACTTCGTTGCGCTGCGTCTTGTTGAGCGACTTCGCCGCCAGAATGCTGTCCAGCGCGACAATGCTGAGTATCGGCCGGGCTTCCTTGAGCGCCTGGACCAACGCCGCGTTCATGTGCGGCAACGCCAGCATGGTGCTGTCCGCGGCGACGTTCGGTTCGACCAGGCCTTGCTGCTTGCCCAGCTGCGCCGACGCCGGAGCTGCGACGACCAGACTGAACGCACCGAGCGCGAATGACGAGACGGCGAGTGCTCTAAACGACTTCATGGATCCATCCTCTGTGTGGGAAGCTCGAAATAAGGGACGGTACTGCGAAGATCGGGGTGACGAAATGCGAATGCGAGTCCGATCAGTGCCAACTGCACCATCATACCGGGGGCCAATGTCGGTGTTGAGCCCATGATCGCTTCAAGGTATAGCTCGCGTCCAGCCAGCGACGGGTTGGACTCGCTGGCGTACACGATATTGCCGAGAAAGTGCTGTACCACCCCGACGCCGCCACTCGCCAGGCACAGCAGCATGATGGCCTGCAAGGCGCGGAGCGACGAATGGGATCGCGCTATTCCGAACCAGGCCAGCACCAGCAAGGTGAGGCCGTTCAGCACCAGCGGAATCAGTTGCCACACGCCATCCGTATGCTTGAGCAGTAACAGTTCCAACACGGTCCCGGCCGAACCAATCAGCAGCAGCACCAGCAGCGCTCGCCGCAGTACAACGACCGTCGTATGTGGCAGGATCATCGGCAGCGGACGAGAGTGGGCACTGCGAAGCACGCGCACGGGGCTCACGGGCACTCACAAAGATGACGTCACGCATGGCGCGGTGTTAAGGGCCGAGACCCTCACCAGTCCGCCGTCGCGAGGACATCTTCCCATGAGTGACTCTCCCTCCAGCGACCCATCGATGAAGACCACCCGACGCGAATTCCTGTCTACCGGGGCCACGTCCTTACTGAGCGTCGCCGCCGCGCCCGCCTTGCTGGGGCTTCGAGCCGATCATGCCATCGTCGTGCGCGGAGGCACCGTCTACGATGGCACCGGTGCGGAGGGTGCTATTCGCGACGTGGCGATCGCCAACGGGCGGATCGTGGCCATCGCCCCGCGGATCACCGAGCGCGGTGTCGACGAGATCGATGCTCGTGGGCTGGTGGTCGCACCCGGCTTCATCGATATCCATTCCCACGCCGAGGGTTCGCTAGGCGACGATCCGCGCGCCGAGTCGGTGATCCGGCAGGGCGTGACGACGATTGTGGGCGGGCAGGATGGGAGTTCGCGCGGCGTGGACGGACCAGACGGTTTCGCGGCATACCTCGCATCGATCGATGCGATCCGACCGGCCGTGAATGTGGCCGCCATGATTGGCTTGGGCAGTGTGCGCGCTCGCGTGGTCGGACAGGATGATCGTCCGGCAACCGCAGATGAAGTCGCGCGCATGACCACGTTGGTGGAGCGCGCGTTGGCTGCCGGTGCGTGCGGCGCGTCGTCCGGGCT
>JBEBIR010000088.1:0-10044 GCA_040080315.1 Gemmatimonas sp. | reverse complement strand
GGTGATGCGGTCGCGCGGACAGACGACGCATGGCCTCGCGCATGCGGGCAGGTTCCGGAATCGCCCGGAACTTCGTTTCCCATTCGCGCTGGAGCTTGGCAGACGCGGTGGTGAAGCCGCGGATGGGCGGATCTTCGCGCTGCGTGGCGGCGACGAGCAGTAACAGCGCGGCGGGGAGTGCAACGGCGGCGATGGGACGGCGCATGGGTGCCTTCATGTCTTTCAAGGGGGTGTGGATCGTTCACGTCCATCCTACCGTTCGCGGTGCTCGGCGCAAGCTACCCGCCCCAGAATCCGGCATAGGCTGTACATTCTGGAGTCGTCGATCGCCATCCCCTCCCGCCTGTGAGGTCTCCCGTGAGTGTTCTGTCTCGTCGTGACTGGCTGCGTAACACCGGACTCGGACTGGGCGCGAGCGTGGCGCTTCCCGGACTGCTGCCGGCCTCGGAGATGGCGCGTGTGCTGGGCGGCAATGTGCCATACACAGACCTGCTCGCGCAGATGGAGCGCGACGTCAACACGGCGCGCCGACTAGCCGGACCCATTCGCCTGATGTTCAACGAAAACCCGTTCGGCATGTCGCCCAAGGCGAAGGACGCGCTGATGGGAAGCTGGTTGCAGCATGCGTGGTACGTGCCGCCCATCCACGAAGAACTGCGGCAGACCTTCGCGAAGCACGTTGGCGTGCCGGCCGATCACGTCCTCGTGACGCAGGGATCCAGTGAAGTGCTGGGCGTGCTGGCGCTGGCGTACAACATGGAGGGCGGTGAGATCGTCGCGCCGTGGCCCACGTTCGAGGATCTTCCGCGTTGGGGCGATACGCTCAAGGCAAAGGTCCATCGCGTGCCACTCAACCAGTACTTCGATCACGATCTGTACTTGATGGACGCGAAGGTTGGCAGTGGTACCAAACTGGTGTTCATCTGCAACCCCAACAATCCAACCTCCAATCTCACCGAGGACGCATCGCTGCGTGACTTTGTGTCCAGCGCCGCCAAGCGCACCACTGTGGTGGTCGACGAAGCGTACATCGACTTCGTGGACCGGCCCGGTCACAAGTCCATGATCGATCTCGTGCTCAAGGGTGAGTCGGTGGTCGTCTCACGAACGGCCAGCAAGATTCACGGACTGGCCGGCTTGCGCTGCGGTTTCGCCATCGCGCGCCCCGACATCATCAACAGGCTGCAGCAGTATGTCAGCGGCGATCCGAACGTGTTCGGACAGCTGGCGGCAAACGCATCGCTACAGGACGCGGAGTATCAGTCGTTCATCAAGCGGAAGAATGGCGAGGGGCGGACCCTGCTGCTCAACGCGCTGGCAACCTTGGGCCGAAAAGTTGCGTCGTCGCAAACCAACTTTGTCTTCTTCCATACAGGCAAGGAGATTCAGCCGGTGCAGCAGTACTTCCTGGGCAAAGGCTTCGTGGTTGGTCGAGCATTCCCACCGTTTAACGACTGGTGCCGAGTGAGCGTCGGCACGCCTGACGAGATGAAACAGTTCTGCGCGGTGCTACCGGGGTTGTTCGCCTAAGATGCTGCTGGAAACGTCACTCGCTATCAGCCGCGTCTTCGGCCTGATCGTCTTGTTCTATGCGATCGGCAACGGAATCCTGGCGCTGGTGCGCGTCCAGGATCCGCCACTGAGATACGGGAGGATCGCGATTGGTATCACGGGATTCGGCATGCTGCTCGGCAAGGCGGAGCGTCTGCTGGCAGACCGACAGCCCGACCTGGTGCCGTGGCTACAGGTGATCGGTGTCATGCTCATGCTCGTTGGCACCGTGCGACTGGTCCGGCTTTACCGACGGTTTCCAGAAGCGAAATCGCGGACGCTCAACCTGTTCGGATGGAGCCGTTAGGGCTGATGGTCATGGCAGATTCGCACCGTACTGTCGTTGCTACCTGATACGTAGGGAAATCGTCAGCCGCTGCGTCGTGACTCGACCACCGTTGAAGCGGAGCGCGGCCGTTGGCGCAGCAATCACCCCGCCGTCGCGCACAGGAGAACTCGCGGCGGTCACGTCGCTGCCACACGCCAATGGACACGGCATGCATGACCCGCCGGCACCACAGGTCATGCTCAGCGCATAGCGGATCTCGTAGCCGGTACTGCGCAGCTTGAAACCAAGACTGGGCGTCCACTCCATCCACTGCTCTCGCTGCAACCGACTCGAATCGCGCACCTGATCGGTCTGCCACAGTCGATAGCGAATCGAGTTCACACCAAGCCCGAATTGGACACCAAAGTGCGTGCCGGAGTCGGATGCCGGGGCCATATGCTCGAACCCAAAACGCATCAGTGAGTTCGAGAACCGAAAAGTATTGTCGACCGTGTGTCCGCCCTTCAGGATCGTGACACCACGCGCCGTCACGGTATCCCGCGCCGCCTCGGCCCACGTCGTGCTGTACATCGGTTCCATCACGACATCGAATCCAAAGGTGGCGCTGCCAATAATGCGCGACATGCCCACACCGGCGTTGTACGCCCACGTATGCCCCGGATCCCGAGGCACCGTGATCACGTCGTTGATGCGATAGTCGGGAATCTTGGGGTGGGAAAGTCGGTTCACCGTTCCCAATACGCCAAGCTTCCATCCGTCGGCGCCAACCGGCCGGGAGAACTCGCTGTGCGCACCCCACGTCGTGCTGTGATCGCGATTGTGCTCACTACGTTCGGCAACCGGGGTGAACACATTGGGCGCGGTGAATCGCGTGAAGGCCGGCCAGTGCACGTCGTGAGTCATGTCAAAGCGACTGCGCAGAAGTATGGCCTCGAAATTCCGACCCTCACCCCATTGTCTCGTGACGCCAACACGAACGTCGGCCGCTGAACCGTCTTGCAGGATGCGATCGCTCCCGGAATAGAGTTGGTCGACGCCCTGCTCGGCCTCCAGCGTCGCCAAGTACGCCGAGGCACCAACCGCGAAGCCGTTGCGAAGGCTGCGCGCAATCATCCCGGTGACGTACTGGTTCGACGCGCTCCGCTCGCTCAGCGGCGCATTCCATGTGAGCTGCGTGCGATCGAGTTGCTGTAACGCGAATAATCCGCCAAAGGCCCACTTGCCGCTCGTGGCGATTCCACTCAGTGGTAGCGTGCGCCCACCACCACGCGCCTCGGACTGACTGTGGAAGTACGGAGCGACCGACAGCATCCCTGACTTGATACGCGTGGCCTTCGCGGGATTCACGAACGGGTCCAGCAATGCATCGTCAAGCGCGATGATCACACCGCCCATCGCCGCGCGATCCGAAGGGATGATATCGAATTGCTGGCCCATCTGGACCGGAACGGTGCGCGGAGAAATCGTCTGCGCGCCCAGTGTCGAGCCAACGACGCTGGCCAGCAACGACAGGGAGGCGATCGCGCTGACGACCGAATGAGTGTCGCGAATGTGGCGTGAACGAGACAGTAGCATCAAGCGCCTCCTGACATGTGCAGCGTGAACCTGGCACCTCGCTTCCTGCTTATGAAACCCCGGACGCCGGCTTGGGGTCACCTTGGGTGTCCGCACTCGATGCCCGAAGGCTCCGCTCGAGTATTCGCGAGTCACCAAGCGTCCCTGCCGTGGCGGCAAACGCGAGCGTTGGCCCGCGCCAGCGCAATTCTTCCACATCGCGAAACAGCGGCGCATCGGTGCGCAATGTCGCCAGTCGTTTGAACAACAACGCATCCGTTTGACTGACACCGAGGACGTCGGGTCCGAATGATTCAATCGGCCCATGTCGCATGAGCAGTCGTGCCGCCGTTTTCGCACCGATACCAGCGATACCCGGATACCCATCGGCGGCATCACCCACCAACGCCAAGTAGTCCGGGATCAACAGCGGTGGCACGCCAAATTTCTCCTGAACGCCGGCTTCGTTGCGCGCGTTTTCGGTCTTGCGATCCACCTGTACCACACGGTCACCGCGCACACACTGGGAGAGATCCTTGTCGGGCGTCCAGATGTTCACACGCTGAACACGCGGGTCCAACGCCGCAAGATGCGCCGCCGAGGCGAGTGCGTCATCGGCTTCCAACTCCACCATTGGCCAGACCGCGACACCCATCGCCGCGAGTGCGTCTTCCAGCGGATGGAGCTGAGACCACAGCGCCGGATCGATGCCATCACCGGTCTTGTACCCCGGCCACAGGTCGTTGCGAAACGATTCGATGACGTGATCCGTCGCCACGCCAACATGGGTGGCACCGGATTCAATCATCTGCAGGACGGTGTTCAGCACGCCGAGCGCAGCGCCGTACGGTGCGTCTACGCCATTGGTCCCACGGCGAAGCCCGTAGAAATGGCGGTACAGTTCGTACGTCCCGTCAACCAGATGGATGATCATGGGGAATCGTTACATCTGTTCTTCCAGGCCTGCCACGCGCATGAGGCGCGCGTATCGCGGGTCCGCCGCGAGTCCGCGATAGTCCACAGGCAAGTCAGCCAACATCCGGCGCAATCGTCCTGGCCGATTGTCGTAGGAACGTTCCACCCAGTCCATGGCCTGACTCCACTCGCCAAGCTCGGCGTGTCCGCTCACGATCCGATCCGCGACGTTGCGTCGCACATAGTCCGCAAAGGGATCACTGCGCGTCGCCTGCTCCCGGAGACCGTCGAGTTCGCGTCGCACATCGGCGCGAATCGCCTCCGCAGGTCCAAGCGCCACCGCACTCAGTTCGAGCTGCGCGGCTCGCTCACGCTGACCCGCCAGTCGCATGCGCGAAACGCGAATCTCCATCGCGAGATCAAATTCACCAAGACGAGTGCGCGCCAGTTCCAGACGCTCCAGCGCGGGTCCATATGCCGGGAGCAGTCGAATGGCCTGCTTGAGCGCATCCACCGCCTCGGCGTTGCGGCCAGCCGCCAACAGCGCGTCGCCGAGCGTGTTCCAGAGCGGCGCCGAGTCGAGCGCGCTCTCGGTTGCTGCTCGTGCGGCATTCACCGAGTCCTCCGAGCGTCCCAGAATCTTGTAGATGATGCTCAACAGTCGCAGCCCTTCGGGTTCCGACGGATCGAGCTCTACGGCACGACGCACATGACGAGATGCCGCGTGGAAATCGTCATCGTGATACAAGGCCAGCTTACCCAGCGAGCAATGCACCTCGGCGCATTTGTCATCTGCCGCGAGAGCGGAGAAGATGAGCTCGCGTCCACGTGCCCGCCCTTCCTCGCGCGGCACCAATCCGTTTGCGGCAGACACGTACCACAGATTGCCCATGGCGCAGAGGCCGCGTGCGTGTCGCGGCTCGAGCGCCAGCGCCCGTGTCAGGTACGCCTTCGCCTCCTCCAGCGAGGTTACCGCCGCCGCGCCACCGGTTGATCCGAATCGGTTGAACGCATTCATCCCCTCCGCAACCAGATGATCCGCGTCGCTGGTGGCGCCCTTTACGCGCGCCGTTCCGCGACCGCGCGCGACGGCCGCTGCCTGCGAGGTCCGTTCGTTGAAGTGTTGGAGCACGGCTGCAGCGACCGAATCCTCGAGTGCAAACAGGTCGTCGAGTGTCCCGTCGGCGTGCTGCGACCACTCCATCGTGCCATCAGCGGCTGTGACGCGCATGCTGACCCGTACGCGATTTCCCGACCGACGCACGCTGCCGAGAATCGTGGTGTCGTGGCGGGGCGCTGCGGTGCCGCGGTGTTCCGAGACTGTCACCCGCAGCGCGGGTACCGCGCACAATGACGAGGCGATGGCGCTCCCGAGCGCGATCGCGATCGGCTCGCACTCACGGTCGCCGTCAGGAAACTCAATGGCGCCTACAGTGACGGCATCGAGGTTGCCAGATTCACGGAGCGCCTCGGGAGCCGCAACCCGCGTTGAATGCGTTGACCGCGAGTGCGACGCGGCGCGGAGCACACGCGCCACCTCGCCGGCATTGGTCGGTCGATGCGCCGGCTCCTTGGCGAGCAGTTGCAGGACCATCGCATCCAGTTCCGGCGACAGGGCCACGCCGCGGTCGCTGGGCGGGCGCGGCACTTCGGTCATGTGCTTCGCGAGCATGCCCATCAACGTGGGCGCCGTGAATGGTGGTGCGCCGGTCAGCAGTTCGTACAACAGGCATCCCAGGCTGTAGAGATCGGCGCGGCCATCGAGGTGCACCTCGCCGGCGGCTTGCTCCGGACTCATGTACGCCACCGTGCCGAGGACCATGCCGGTGGAGGTAAGCTGCTCAGCGCCATCGCGTGTGAGATCGTTCACCACGCGGGCAATACCGAAATCGGCGAGGAGTGCGCGTCCGCTCACCGTAAAAACATTTTCCGGCTTCACGTCGCGATGCACAATGCCATGTCCATGCGCGTACGCCAACGCTTCGGCAATGTCCGCACCAAGTGCCGCGCATTCCGGTGGTGCGATTCGCCGTTCGCGCGTCAGTCGGGCGCGCAGCGTTTCACCGGACACGAACGGCATCACGTAATACAGGCGCCCGTCTGTGACACCGGAGTCGAAGAGCGCCACGATCCCCGGGTGCACGAGTTTCGCCATGAGCGCCACTTCACGCTGAAATCGCTCCGCGCCAACGGTATCCGACAGATCGGCCGAGAGCACCTTGATCGCCACCAGACGGTCCAGGTGCCGGTCCTGCGCGCGATAGACGACCGCCATTCCACCCCGACCTATCTCACGATCGAGCTCGAACCGCTCAGGGAGCACGATAGGTCGGGGGGTATTCATGTTCGCTGCGCTACTTTCCCGCCTGCGCCAATCGCGTCGCCTGCTCGATATCCGTGGCGTGCATCTGATACTCCGGCAGCGCCTTCTTCAGTTCGGCGTCCTTGGCGCTCAGGAATGTCTTCCACGCCTTGCTCGCCGCGCCACCGTCGCCGCGTAACGTCGCGGTGCGCGCCGACAACGCGAGGCCCAGCAAGTGATTGGGCGACGTCTGCAGAATCGTGTCCGCTTGTGCGGCGGCGATCTGGAGATTGCCTGTCTCCGATGCCACGCGACCGTAGTCGTAGCGCGCGTCGGTATCGAGTTCCGCACCAAGCTGCTCGAAACTCGTGAGCGCCATTGGTGCGAAGAACTGCGCACTGTCCTTCTTCCCTTCTTCGACGTATCGCATGATCCGATCATACAACCGACTTGCGCGCTCACGCGGCGACATGTTGCTGATATCGGGCGCCGCACCACCACCGCCGTTGGCGAACGGCGCCGACAGTGGTGATGCACCGGCGGCCGCGCTCCCGTCGGTCGCTGACCCGGTGCCGCGACCCACGAAATACCCGACCACTGACACCAGGATGATCGCGGCGACAACCCAGGGCGCGTACAGGGATATGCGATTGGTTGACGTCCCGCCAACGCCCGCGTGCGCGGCGCCAGTGGAGGACCCGCTCACTGGTGTGCCGCACTCGTCGCAAAACCGCGCACCGGGGCTGAGCGCCGCACCACAGCTGGTGCAGCCGCCGCCGGCAAGTGCCGCGCCGCATTGATTGCAAAACTTACCGGAGGCGCGCGCGCCGCACGAAGGACACGGAGTCGAGGATGGATTGCGATTTGTCATTCAGACAAGTTGATCGACGCCGACGCGCTTGTACACCCCGTGGTGCGCCGACGCCTCCCGATCAGCCGTGACGCAGCACGTGTCGTAATCGCAGCTGCTCCTCGCGCTCGCGTTCTTCCAGTTGACCTCGGACGGCGCTGATGCTCGCGGTCAAGGCGGGCGCCACCCGTTGCTCCAGTGTGCGCAGGCGCCGGTTGGCCTGCGCCAGCGCGTCGCCCAGCCGCCGCATGCGCTGCTCCCGTGGCGCCGCGTCAATCAGCAGTTCCACCAGGCGCTCAAACCGTTCCGCCGTATCGGCGGTCGCCGGTCCGGTGATGGCCGGCGCCAAACCGCGCGCGTCAATCGATCGTACCACCGGCGAGCGCTCGATGACGTCGTCTACCGCGATTCCCCATACCATGGTCGACCGGAGCTCCACCCGCGGCTCGTGCAATGGCATGGCCATCACGTGCAGCCCGTGGGCCCCATGCACGGCCAGGGCATCGGCCAGTGACAGGCTGGCGTGTGTGACCGCCTCAGTCATTTCCGCGCGAAACGCCACGGCAGGCCGCGCCGCGGCAAAGAGCTCCATGACCAGCGCCTCGCGTTTGCGACGGGTAAGCGCCACGCCGCGATGCACGCGAGCCAGTTCGCGTCGCGCGCGGAGCAGATTCATGCGCGTGGGCGCCAGACGACGCGTGCTCATCGCGGCAACTCCGTGCGCTGCGTCACCGTCGCTGATCGATGCGACGCCTCGTGATGTGATGTCCACACCGCGTTGGACAGCCGTACCAGATCGTCACGTGGCAGCGCGTCGAGCAGACGCCAACCCACCGCGAACGTCTCATCCAGCGAACGGCGCGCATCCTGTCCGATGAACTCGCGCTCGAAGGCGTCGGCGAAGGCCAGTGCCCGTCGATCGGTTGCTGGCAGTCCCGATTCTCCGACGATGGCCGCCATTTCGCGGGCCTCCCGCCCTCGCGCATACGACGCATACAACTGGTCGCTCCACTCCCGATGCTCGGCGCGGGTGCGATCAGAACCGATACCGCCACTCATCAGGCGTGACAGCGACGGCAGCACGTCGATCGGTGGCACCACGCCCCGTCGATGCAACTCACGACTCAACACGATCTGCCCTTCGGTGATGTAACCCGTGAGATCCGGAATCGGGTGCGTGATGTCGTCGTCCGGCATGGTCAGGATCGGAATCTGCGTGACAGAGCCGGGTTTGCCCTGAATGATGCCGGCGCGCTCGTACAACGACGCCAGATCGGTGTACATGTAGCCCGGATAGCCACGACGCCCCGGGATTTCTTCGCGCGCCGTGGCGATCTCTCGCAGCGCCTCGCAGTAGTGCGTCATGTCAGCCATCACCACCAGCACGTGCATCCCGCACTCGAACGCCAGATACTCCGCGCAGGTGAGCGCGAGACGCGGTGCGTGCAGGCGTTCCACCGCCGGGTGCGCCGCCTGATTCAGGTAGAGCACCGTGCGGGGCAATGCGCCGCTGGCGCGCACCCGCTGCAGAAACTCCTGCGTTTCGCGCGCCGTGATTCCGATGGCCGCGAAGACCACCGCGAACGGCTCGTCGCGCGGCGACTTGGCCCACTCCACGATGCGCGCTGCGATTTCGAGACCGGGAAGCCCGGGACCGGAGAAGACGGGCAGCTTCTGTCCGCGCACCAAGGTGTTCATCGCGTCGATCGCACTGATTCCGGTTTCGATGAAGTCCCGCGGACGCGCCCGGCGCATCGGATTGATCGGCGCGCCGTCAATCGGTCGCCTGGCATCGCCAATGGGTGCTGGCAAGCCATCCGCTGGCGCGCCGTGTCCATTCAGGGCGCGACCCAACAGCTCCCGTCCCACCACCGCCTGTGCGCTTTCACCGGTGAGTACGACTTCAACGCGATCGGGGGCCAATCCGACGGTCGCGTCGAGCAGTTGAATCACGGTGGTGCGTTCGCCGGCGTCGATCACCTGCCCGCGCCGGTCGAGTTGTCCCGGCTGCCGAACAATGACCGACTCGCCGAGTGCCACGCGGCGGGTGTGCTCCAGGAAAAGGAGCGGTCCTCCCGCGCCCGCTGCGCCGTGATACGCGACCTCCGTGCGCCGTGTCATGTCGAGATTCCATCACGCAACGCAATCAGTGCGCGCCGAGCAGGCATCGGGTCGAATTGCGCAAATGGCTCCTGACGTGCCAGATGTGCCTCGCCGGCGCGCATCACATCCAGTGCGGCCTGCGCCATCTGCCACGTCTTCGACGGTGAAGAGATGGCATCCGCGGGGTTGAACACATTCTGTCGCAGCAACACTTCGCGAACCATCGCTGCCGTGTCCATGACGAGGTGATCGTGATCCTCCAGCGCATCAGGTCCAACGAGCCCTGCAATGTCGCGCAACTCGCGCTCCTGCTGCAGCAGCGCCAACAGCTCGCCGCGCAAACGCGCCCACCCTGCGCCGCCGTGTTCCTCAAACCACGACGCCACCGCATTCGCATACAGCGAGAAACTCGTGTCCCAGTCGACCGCGGGGTAGTGACGCTGATGCGCCAGCGCCGGGTCCAGGGCCCACAATGCACCC
>JBEBIR010000087.1:0-10053 GCA_040080315.1 Gemmatimonas sp. | reverse complement strand
GTGATGGTGGTCGGGGGCACATCGGGGAAATCTGACGACGACGACGAGCGGAGCTTGTCACGCAACGCCTCTCGGGCGAGATCGACCGAAATATCCCGATGTTTGAGCGACGCGTAGGCCAGCAGCTTGATGATCGATCCCTCAAGCTCACGCACCGACGACTTCACGTGCTGGGCGATGAACTCAATGACTTCATCGGGAATGGTCAGCTCAAGATGATCGAGACTCGCCTTCTTGCGCAGGATGGCGATGCGATGCTCGAGGTCGGGCGAATCGATGTTGGCGACCATACCCCATTCGAAGCGCGAGACGAGCCGAGCTTCGAGCCCCGGAATGTCCTTGGGCGGTCGATCGGAGGTGAGCACCACCTGTCGGCCCGCCTCATAGATCGCATTGAACGTGTGGAAGAACTCCTCCTGAGTGCCTTCCTTGCCTTTCAGGAATTGCACGTCGTCAACAAGCAGGAGGTCGATCTCGCGAAAGCGGCGCCGGAAATCACCCATTTGTCCAGCTTGGATGGCTCCCACGAACTCGTTGGTGAACTGCTCAGTCCCCACGTAGGCCAGCCGCAGCGCCGGTGTGCGGCGCAGCAATTCATGGGCGATGCCCTGCATGAGATGGGTCTTGCCCAGGCCGGTGTCGCCGTAGATGAAGAGGGGATTGTAGACTTTGCCTGGCGCCTGCGCGGCGGCTTGCGCGGCGGCTGCGGCGACGTCATTGGACTTGCCAATGACAAACTGGTCGAATGTGTATCTGGGGTTAAGTGGCGTCGAAATGCGCGACTGCTGGTGCCTTAGTGGCGCAGAAACAGGAGTTGCTGGCGCTTGGACGAACATGTCCATCTGGACTCGGCCGACCCGCTCTTCGTGGACGCGGAAGCGCACTTTGAGGGGGTGCCCGAGCGCCACGGGTGCGAACCCGCTCAGCATGTCGGCGTGCTTGGACTCGTTCCAGTCAGCCGAAAACTGGTCCGGGGCGCCGATCATGAGCGTGTCGCCTTCAACCGCCAGGGCCTCAGTGGGCTCGAGCCAGGTGCGATACGTCTGCTCTGGTAACACCTGGCGCGCGCGCTGGCGTAGGCGGTCCCAGAGTTCAGCTGGCGAAAGCGACATCAGCGGGGATGGAGGGCGCAGAAGAACGGCGGGGGGCGAAGCTATCCCTTCGCATGTGGACAAGTCAATTGCGTGACCTGCATTCGTATACGTGAGTGCAGACAAGGCCAGATTTCGTCTACGGCGATCTGTCGTGTCCTTGACCGAAAGCCATGCAATTGCGTATGTTACGAGGCTCCACCTGATAACGCACACCGCGCCTCGCACTCCTAGAGAATCACCATGGGCAAGCCCACATATCGTCCCCGCAACACTCGACGTATCCGCAAGCACGGCTTTCGTGCCCGCATGGAGACGAAGTGGGGTCGCGAAGTACTCAGCCGTCGTCGCCGGAAAGGGCGCAAGCAGATTTCCGTGCGGTTGCCGTCCAAGTACGCTGGCGCCTGATTCGCCCAGCGAGTCGAGAGACTTTCCGCGCGCGCAACGACTGACGCGTGGAAGCGAACTCGCCGTAGTTCGACAGCAAGGGAAGCGCGTGCGCACCGCAACGATGGACGTGCGCGCGATCGCTTCCCTTCGTGCGTCCGCGCGGGTGGGTGTGGTGGTTCCGCGTTACAAGCATTCTGCCGTGGCGCGCAATCGTCTCAAGCGACGTTTGCGTGAACTGGTTCGGCTGGAGTGGTTGCCGGTGTTGCCGGTGATGGATGTCGTGGTCAAGGCCATCCCGCCGGCGTACGACCGCGACTTCGACGCGTTGCGCGCCGAGATGCGACAGGCGGCGGAACGCCTGATGCGACTGTCGCTGCCGGCTCGCGTTGACACGTTGGCGACTCCGACACCGTAGAGACGCATGAGTGCGTTGACTGTCCGACGCGTGCCCCGGGTCATGCTCATTCTGGCGGTGCGTGGTTACCAGCTGGTGTTGTCTCCCATCTTCGGCGGCGCGTGCCGCTATTATCCGACGTGCTCTGCGTACGCCATCGAGGCGCTCGAACGCCACGGTGCGCTTCGCGGAGGCTGGCTGGCGCTGCGACGTATTGCGCGCTGCCATCCGTTTCGGCCCGGCGGATTTGACCCGGTCCCTTGAGATGACCTCGACCTGATCATGGAACCTCGCCGTATAGCTCTCGCTGTTCTCTTGATGGCGGCGGTACTCGTCATCACGCCGTTCATTTTCCCAACGCCCAAACCGGTGCCTGGCAGCACCCCGGTGGCGACGGACTCGCTCACGCGTGTCGATAGTGCGTCGGCGGCGCGGATCTCGACGGCCGTGGGGAATGCTGCCGTTGGCACCACGACGATCGCACCGTCGTCAACGACACCGCCGGTAACACCCGATTCCGCCGCCAACGCGCAACCGGTTGATACGACCAGCGCCACCACGGCGCGTGCCGTCTATCGCACGACGAGCCTTGGCGCCGCGCTGATTGGCGCGCAGATGACGCAGTTTCCAACGCTCTATGCGGGCAGCCGGCGAAAAGGGGAACCGGCCGAACTGGCGAACGTCGGCGATCCGTTGCTGTCGTTTCGTCTGGTGGTTCCGGGCGACACCGTGCGTCTTGATCGTCAGAATTTTCGCACGACGCGCACGGAAGCGAACGGTCAGACCGTGGTCCGCTATGACGCGACGGTGGCGGCGCGGGCCGTGTCAATCACATACACGTTTCTGCCGGACAGCTATCGCGTGAATGTCGCGGCGTCCGTTGCGGACGCGCCTGCGAGCACCTTTCTGCTGGTGGACTTGCCACCATCATTTCACTCGTCGGAATCCGACACGACGGAAGACCGCACGCATTTGTCCTATGCCTACAAGCCAGAGTTGCAAGGGGCAAAGGGAATCTCATTCAGCTCGGTCGACCCGGGCGAGCGGGAAATAGCGGCGGGTCCGCTCACGTGGGCAGTGGCCAAGAGCAAGTACTTCCTGGTCGGCATGCTGATGCCCGTCGGCGCGCCGGGCTTTGCCGAACTCGGGGTCACCGGCGGCGTGCGTTCGGAGAAACAAGCCACGCGCGCGCAGGCGACCGCGGTGTTGCCGCTGACCAATGGTGCAACGGCGTTCGAAGTGTATGCCGGTCCGCAGGAGTTCAAGCGACTGGTGGCCATGGGCCGGGAATTCGAAACATCGAATCCGTATGGCGGCTGGCTTCAGGGTGTGGTGCAGCCGTTCGCCACAATGGTCATTCGGCTGCTGCTGTGGATGAAGGCGACGTTGGGACTGGGTTACGGCTGGATCCTCGTGCTGTTTGGAATCGCTGTTCGCATTATTCTGTGGCCGCTCAACCAGAAGGCGATGCGCAGTTCGATGGCGATGCAGCGATTGCAGCCCGAGCTCCAGGCGATTCAGACCAAGCACAAAGGGGATCCGCAGAAACTGCAATCCGAAATGATGCGGGTATACAAAGAGCACGGCATGAGTCCCTTCAGTTCGCTGTCGGGCTGCTTGCCCATGCTGATACCGCTGCCGGTGTTCTTCGCGCTCTTCTTCGTCTTCCAGAACACCATTGAATTCCGCGGAGTGTCGTTCCTGTGGCTGCCCGATATTTCGGTAAAGGATCCGTTCTTTGTGCTGCCGGTGCTGGTGGCGGCAACCGCCATGATCCTGTCATTCATCGGCATGAAGGGCGTGAAGGCCAACGACCAACAGAAGATGATGATGTACATGATGCCGGCGATGATGCTGTTCATCTTCTTCAGCATGGCCTCGGGACTCAACCTGTACTATCTCGTGCAGAATCTCGCGTCGCTGCCGCAGCAGTGGCTGATTGCGCAGGAGCGGGGACGCGCGGTGCCGGTCGTGAAGGGGTGACGTCGAGGTGACACGCGCATGACGCGAAGTGCCGCGCTGCTGGCGGGCGGCACGGATACGATTGTCGCGCGGGCCACGGCCGACGGCCGCGCGGCGCTGGCCACGATCCGCATGACCGGGGCGCAGGCGATCTCCATCGCCAGCGCCCTTGGCGCATCCGGGCTGGCGCCGCGCATGGCGACACGCGCGACACTCCTCCATCCGCGTTCCGGCGTGCCTCTCGATGATGCGGTGGTGACAGCGTTTCTGTCGCCGCATTCATTCACCGGCGAAGACGTGGTGGAGTTCTCCACGCACGGTGGACGCGTGGTTCCGTCGCTGGTCGTTGCGGCCTGCGTGGCGGCCGGCGCGCGACTCGCGTTGCCGGGTGAGTTCACTCGACGGGCCGTGGTGAACGGGAAACTCGACGTGCTGCAGGCCGAAGCCATCGCCGACCTGATCGATGCCCGTACGGTGGCGATGCAACAGCAGGCGTTGTCCCAACTTGATGGCGGACTCTCACGTCGGCTTTTGGCGCTGCGCGATGACGTGATTCACCTGGAGGCCTTGCTGGCCTACGACATCGACTTCCCCGAAGAGGACGATGGTCCGATCGCCCCCGCCCGCATCACGGTCGCCGCGCAGTCGCTGCGGACACGGCTCGATGCGTTACTGGCGACCGCGCCGCGCGCGGCGCTGCTTCGTGACGGCGCCATCGTGGTGATCGCGGGGCCGCCCAACGCCGGCAAGTCGTCGTTGTTCAATGCGCTGCTGGGTGAAGCGCGCGCACTGGTGACGCCCATCGCGGGTACGACCCGTGATGCCGTCGATGCGTTGCTGGATCGTTCGCCCGTCCCTCTACGGTTCGTCGACACCGCCGGTCTGCGCGAGACCAGCGACACCCTGGAGCGTCTGGGTATCGAGGTGAGTGAACGCTACCTCGCGAGTGCGCAGGTAGTGCTGGCCTGCGGTGCGTCGACAGACGAAATCCAGTTGGCCCTTCAGGCGGTGAGCGCGCGCACGACGGCCACCGTCCTCGCCGTGCACACCAAATCCGATCTGCTTGGCGCGCCGCGTGCTGACGATGCCCGGTGGTGCTATGCGAGCGCCGAATCGGGCGAAGGACTGGCGTCGCTGCTTGAGCGCATCGATAGCGCCGTCGCCGAGGTCAACGGTGACGCTCCGATCGACACCGACGCGGTCGTCACGCGCGAGCGCCATCAGCGCGGACTGCGGGAGGCCCGCGACGAAGTAGAAAGATTTGTGGAAGGCTGGGGCTCTGGTGCGCTGCCCGCCACCGTGGCCGCAGTGCATCTGCAGACGGCGCGCGACGCGCTGTCGGAGCTGGTCGGGGCTATCGGGAACGACGAGGTGCTGGACCGCGTGTTCCGCGAGTTTTGTATCGGGAAGTAGTCGGAACAGGCCCGCGCGCTGCGCTAACTGACAATCCGGCGCGACAAATCCATCGTCAGCGGTTCCGCGGCCATCGCCAACTCGTGCGCGCTGGCCCGAACGGACCACGCCAGACCGCGTGCATTGACCGCCGCTTCCACCATGCGAGCGCCCAGGAAGTACCCGGCGCGTTCGGGCAATACCACCCGCTCGACGGTGCGGGCTTCATCGCTCACCCCGCCCATCAGAAAGCGAAGACGAAAGCCCAGCGCGTTGTGGTCGAAATTGTTGCTGGCGGCACGCTGCAGCACCGGTTCCAACTCACGAATGCGTGTGTACTGGCGCCGGGCAAAGCCGAAGTACTCCCACGCGGCGTGTCCCGGCGAGACCTCGCGCGAGACCTGCACCGCCAGGCCCTCGTTCACCAGCAGTTCGCGCAGCGTCGCGTGACGGCCCGTTTCCCAGTACGAGTAGTAGCCACCCGCTTCCGCAATGAGATGGCGCATTTCGCTGCGCGACGACGGCGAGGTATAGCGCACGACGTGAGTGATCTCGTGCGCCAGCCAGAGCGGAATCAGCTCGGGGTCGAGTCCCAGCCCCTGCGTGTCCGGATTGGTCACGCCGGTAAAGTGCTCGAGACAGACGAAAGCGACGCCTCGACCATCGATCACCAGCTCCCCGGCATTTGCCGCGCCCACACCGACCATCAGCACCACATCGAACGACACATCGGGTTCGAGCAGTTGCTGCACGCGACGTTCGGCTTGCTGTGCGAGTGCCACCACGTCCGTATGCGCGAGCAGCGCGTGCAGGTCGTCACGTGGCGCATTCACGGTGGCGCGAACCACCTCGTCGTAGTGCGGACCCGACGGCTCAAGGACGTAGTTCTCCCAATACGCCGTGAGCAGTGCGCGATGCCGATCAAAATATGCGTGATACGCCGCCTCGCGATCGGAGGCGTTGAGCACCGCAAGAAAATCAGGGAGGAGGTTGATCAACATCAACAACCCGGGCCACAGGAAGCCGGCGCGATCACACGTTGATCACACACGCCGAACGAAAAACGCATCACACAACGAAACGCGCAGAAAGCGACGCGGCAAGATAGCCCGCGCGGGAAAGTGGTTCAACTCCTGCCGGCAAGGTGCCGACACTTATCAACGGTGGCCCGTTCCACGGGCCGGAACCCGCTGATCCGCACGTAGCCATGCCCATGACGACACTCCATCTCATTGAGTTGACCTGCCCCGTCTGTGCCAACGACTTTCGCTCGCAGACGGTCGTAGCCACGAACGGCTTCGGCGGCAAGCGCACGGATTTTCACGAACGCGCGGCGGGCATGCAGCCGCTGCCGTACTTCGTGCACCTGTGCTCGCACTGCGGCTTTTCAGGGGTCGAGCGCGATTTCGGGGAGTCGGCAGAACCCACGGAAGGGCTGCGAGAATTCGTGTGGACCGCGCTGGCACCGTCGTTGGAGCGTGAGCTGCCGTCGGGTTCACTCAAATACGAACACGCGGCCAAAGTGGCCGAATGGCAAGGCAGCGAGCCTCGCTATCTGGCGGACTTGTACTTGCGTGCCGCCTGGTGCGCGGTGGATGAACTCGACTCTGAAGCGGAGCGCTACTTCCGCCGAAAGGCCGCGTGGCGATTCGCCGAGGCGCTCACGATGTTCGGCGGCGTGCCGGCCGATGAGCGCGCTGTGCTTACCTATCTGGTGGGTGAACTGTGGCGACGCATCGGCGACAACGCGCAGGCCGCCGCGTGGTTCGAAAAAGTGTCCGACGAAGTCACCGACACGGCCACGCAGGCATGGGTGATTGATGCCGCCGATCAGCAGCGGCGCCAGCCACGCGAGTGGTTTGCCTGATCCAGGAGGGTGAGGAGCAGGAGGCGTGAGCAGAAGGCGCGATCTATCGCGTTCCGAACAATCGATCGCCCGCGTCGCCCAAGCCGGGCAAAATGTAGCCATGCTCGTTGAGCTGCCGATCCAGACTTGCCGCGAGCACGGGAACGTCCGGATGCTCACGAGCCAGCCGTGCCACGCCCTCAGGCGCGGCGACCAGACACAGGAATCGAATGCGCGTTGCCCCCGCGCGCTTGAGCGACGTGACCGCCGCCGCCGCACTGCCGCCGGTCGCCAGCATCGGATCGAGTAGCAGAAAATCGCGTGCGCTCGCGTCGCCAGGGACCTTGAAGTAGTAGTCGACGGGCTCAAGGGTATCATGATCGCGATAAAGCCCGATGTGTCCGACGCGAGCTGATGGAATGAGACGCAGGATGCCCTCCACCATCCCGAGTCCCGCGCGCAGGATCGGGACCAACGTGAGCTTCTTTCCGCGCACCGCCCAGCCCGCGGCTGTCTCAAGCGGGGTCTCCACGCTGATCGGTTCCAGCGCGAGATCGCGCGTGGCCTCATACGCCATCAGCATCGCGATCTCGTCCACCAACTCCTTGAACTGCTTGGTGGATGTGGCGCGATCACGCAGCAACGTCAACTTGTGCCGAACCAGGGGATGGTCAACGACGGAGAGCGTGGGAAATCGGGAAGCCGTCTCGGAGAACATTGGCGGAAATGTGCAAAGGGTGAGATCGTCTGCGAAGGTAGCGTGCGCCGGGCCTCTCACGCTACCTTCGCCAGATGAAGGAATATCAGGCAGTAATCGTGCGGGCGACGCGACACGTCCGTGAGGACGAGGACGCGCTGACCGACTTGCTCAATGAGCGCAGTCGCATGGGCTGGGCGCCAGTGATGATGACACAGGACGCGCAACGGGTGACGGTCGTCTTCGCACGCGAGACGCCGGCGACCGAGTAACGCATCGCTCCGCACATTAGTTTTCATTCATGACGGCGACCTTGCAGCGCGTATGCGTGTACTGTGCCTCGAATGACGGCGTGCGGCCGGAATATCTCGAAGCGGCGCGACAGCTGGGGACGCTGATCGCCCAGCGTGGCAGTGCACTGGTGTATGGCGGCGGCGGAAGCGGCCTGATGGGCACGCTTGCCGATGCGACACTTGCCGCTGGTGGAGAAGTGATCGGGGTGATGCCGCATGCCTTGGTGCAGCGAGAAGCCGCGCACCGGGGCCTCACGGCCTTGCATGTGGTCGATTCCATGCACGAGCGCAAAGCGCTGCTGGCCGAAATGGCGGACGCGTTCGTAGCTTTGCCCGGTGGCTTGGGAACACTGGAAGAGTTGTTCGAAACGTGGACGTGGGCGCAATTGGGTGTCCATCACAAGCCGGTCGGGTTGCTCAACGTGGCGCAGTATTGGCAATCGCTGGTGACCATGCTCGAGCATATGGAAGCCGAAGGCTTCCTGCGTGGAACTCCGCGCGAGTGGCTGGTTATGGAGTCAGATCCTGTTCGCTTGCTGGACCAGTTGGAGACGTTCGAACCACCGCGTGTGCGACGCTGGCTCAGTCTGGGAGAGACCTGATGGGACGGATGAACATGACCCCTGATCTATTTCTACTGATCGCGGAGCGTTTCAAGGCGCTGTCCGAACCGGCGCGGCTGCAGATTCTCAGCGCGCTGCAAGTGCGCGAGATGTCGGTGGGTGATCTGGTCGAAGAAACCGGATTCGGGCAGGCCAATGTTTCGAAACACCTGCAGGTGCTCCATGCGATGGGCTTCGTCAAGCGTCGCAAAGACGGACTCTATGTGTACTATGCGCTGGCCGATCGGAGTGTCATGAAACTGTGCGATCTGATGTGCGGGCGCCTCGAAACCCAGCTGGAGTCGCAGAAGAAGCTGCTCGTCGGCAGCTGACCGCGTTCCGGCACCTCCGGAGCGGAAGTGCAGATTGAATTCAGTGGGGCGGCGCGCGAAGTCACCGGGTCGTGTCACATCCTGCGCGTCGGCAAGCGCACCGTGGTGCTGGACTGCGGACTGTTCCAGGGACGCCGCGCGGAGAGTCGCGAGAAGAACGTCCGATTGCCACTCCCCGTGTCCGAGATCGATGGGATTATCCTGTCGCACGCGCACATCGACCACGCCGGACGGTTGCCGTTTCTGGTGAACCAGGGCTACAAGGGCGATATCTGGGCCACCGCCGCCACGCGCGACTTGTGCGCTATCATGCTGGCCGACTCGGCGCATATCCAGGAAAAGGACGCCGACTTTCTCGAGCGGCGCGGACGTCCCCATGCAGAACCGCTGTATACCATTGCCGACGCGACGCGCACACAGGACCAAATGGTAGGAATGCCCTACCACAAATGGTTCGACGTGACCGACGGAATCCGCGCACAGTTCGTCGACGCCGGACACATTCTGGGTTCGGCATCGGTGGTGGTCGAGGCCAAGGAAAATGGCGTGTTGCGACGCCTGGTGTTCTCGGGTGATATCGGACGCGAGGGACTGGCCATTATCCGCGATCCCGAGCCGCCAACCGGTGGTGCCGATGTGATTCTGTGCGAGTCGACCTACGGCGACCGCGATCATGAATCGGTGGACGATGCGCGGGAACATCTCGGGCGCGTGGTGCGCGAAACCGCAGCCCGCGGCGGTCGACTGCTGATTCCGGCGTTTGCCGTGGGACGCACGCAGGAGCTGGTGTACGACCTGCATGGACTGCTGCAGGAGGGAAAGATTCCCGCCATCCCGATCGCGATTGACTCACCGCTGGCCATCGATGCGACCGCGGTGTTCGGCATGCACCCGGAAACGTTCGATCAAAGCGAGTCGTTGGTGCGTCGCAATACCGACCTGTTCGATTTTCCCCTGGTACGCTACACGCGGAAGGTTGAGGAATCGAAAGCGCTCAACAGCAAGACCGGCCCGATGATCATCATCGCCGCGTCGGGCATGGTGGAGTCGGGAC
>JBEBIR010000721.1:0-2231 GCA_040080315.1 Gemmatimonas sp. | reverse complement strand
CGCAACGCGAGCGCGGTTCGCATTTTGCGCGACTTGTGCGAGCGCCCCGTGCTCTACCTCGTCCTTGACCTTTCGATGGTTTTCGCCTGTCGGATGCCCGTCGCCAGAACCGCCGTGCCTCCGCGCAGGGCCGTGTTCATCCTGCTCGATGGCATTCCCGCCGATGTCGACGAGGCCGCACTCGAAGATCGCCAACCGCGGTCGTTAGAACCCCTGCAGTGCCTCGCCTTCGCCGGGAAATATCGGAAGGATCGTCGCGAAGCCCGAGATCTCGAACACCTCGCGGACTGACGCATTGAGCCCGAACATTCGCAGTGCTCCGCCGGACGCTTTGACCCGTTTGGCCGTCCCAAGCAAAACACGAAGCCCCGCGCTGCTCACGTAGTCGAGCCCCGTGAAGTCAATAGCGAGCTTCCGCGCCCCGCCGGCGACGACTGCATCGAGGGCGTTCTGCGCCGCGGGCGACGAAGCACTGTCGAAATTCCCCGTGATCGCCGCGATGGTGACGTCACCCAGCGTGCGTGTCGTGACCTGCATTATATGCTCTCCTTCGGGGACCGGGCCCCGTCCAATGTCCCTAGATACTTGATCAGCACGACTTCGTTCTGGTCGCCCCGTCGCGAATACCGGACCTCGTCCATCATCTGCCGTACGAGGTAAATGCCCAAGCCGCCGAGTGTCCGATCCTCGACGGACAACGTCGTATCGGGGGAGGCGAGTGCCAAAGGGTCGAACGGCCGTCCACTGTCACACACCGTGACCACCAGACGGTCCGGCTCAAGCGTTCCTTCTACCGTCACTCGAACACCAGCACCCCCGGCCGACGCGCCGTGCGTCACGGCGTTCATGACGAGTTCGTCCAGGGCAACCAGCATGCTGCGTCGTACGAGCGCCGGCAGGGCATGCACCTCCGCAAAATCGGCGAAGGCGCTCGCGACCCTCCCCACCTCGTCCGACGTCCCGCTGAATGTCATCCCAAACCGATGGTCCAATGGGCTCTCCAAGATGCGCCCAATGACACCCCGGGGGCATGCGCCTGTCAACTGCACAGGAGAGTTTGACGACGGACGTGACCAACGCGACGTTACCCCCCGCGGGTTTCCAACTTTTCACGGACCGGTCTGTACTTAATGCATGAAACGAACGTAGCGCAGGATATGCGGGACCGAGCGCTCGTCCGGGGACATCTGGCGGGCGACGCCTCTGCGGCCGGAGAGTTGGTTGGGCACTACGAGGTTCGCTTGTTCAACGTGGCACTGCGGATGCTCGGGAACGTGGAGGATGCGGAGGACGTGACGCAAACGGTGTTCGGCAACGCGTTCCTCGCGCTGGAGTCGTACGACCCGCAGTACCGGTTCTTCAGCTGGATCTATCGGATGACGGTAAACGAGTCGCTGAACGCCCTTGACCGGCGCCGACAGATGGTCACGCTCGATGACGAGCTGACGATCTCGGCGACAGAGTCGGGAATCAACGGCGCGCTGGAGGCAGATGATCGTGTGGGAAAGGCACTGATGCACCTCACTCCGAACGACCGAGCGATCGTCGTGTTGCGGCACCTCGCGGAGTGCTCGTACGACGAAATCGCCACGATGCTCAACGTTCCGTCAAAGACTGTCAAGTCACGCCTGTTCACCGCTCGCGAGCGGCTGCGGCAGGTCCTTCTCTCACAGCGCTGAGCCGTGTCGAATCTATCGCCACTTACCCCTGAACAGCGTGACCTGATTCACCGCGGCGCCGACGGCGCGGTGACGCAAGCCGAGCAGGCGGAGCTCCAGGTACTGATCGCGCAGCACGAGGAAGCGCAGGCGCTTCACGCCGACCTCGTGCAGCTCGTGGAGGAGTTCCGGGCCGTGGGCCAGCGAGTCCCGCCCCCCGGTCTTCGCGCCGCCATCCTCCGAACCATCAAACACCCCATCCCCGCCACGCGCGAGGACGCTCACCGTCCGTTCGATCTCGGCGCACCGCTCCGTTGGTTCATTCGCAGCTACGGTACAATCATTCACGATATGGAGGCACGCATGGCCAGGAAGACGCTGCTCATAGGGACATTCGCCGTAGCGGCAATCGCCATCATCGGTTACGCCGTCGGCGGTTCGCCGCCGAGGGGCCTGACGTTCGGGACCATCGGCGCCGGTGATAGCATCAGCGGCGTTGAGCGGGCGTCACGTTACAAAGGGCGCGCAATGGACGAACGAGATGTCTCGCTCAAGAGTCCAGAGGTGCAGGCG
>JBEBIR010000720.1:0-2231 GCA_040080315.1 Gemmatimonas sp. | reverse complement strand
GTCCGTGGGTGAGGGCGCTATCCGCGCCGTCCACACGCGATGGAACGGCAAGACGTACCGCACGCTCACGTTTGTGCAGGAAACGCAGTTTGGCGACGGACGGAAAGAAATCTGGTACGAGTCACTCAAGGCACCCGGCCTGCTCCGTATTGATATCGCGCCCGGCGATAGCACGGCGCGGATGATGCTGTTTCGCCAGGATTCGATCTATCAGGGGCGCGTCGGTCGCAACGTGCAGGGCCGACCCTATGTGCATCCCTTGATGGTGCTCTTTACGGACATTTCCAGCAGCGACCCATCAGTGACCATCGCCAAGGTGGCGAAGATGGGATTCGATCTCACCAAGTCGCGTGACGACTCGTTTCAGGGCAAGGCAGTGCTGGTGATCGGCGCGGGCGTTGGTGATTCCACGTCCTCGCAGTTCTGGATCGAACGTGATCGACAACTGGTCGTCCGACTCATCGAGAAGGAGGCGCGGCCTGGTGCCGGCATCTCCGACACTCGCGTCGTGCAGTACGCGCGAGCGGGAGCCGGATGGGTGGAGAGCGAGATCGTGTTCTATCAGGGTGGCAAGATGGCGCAGCGTGAGCTGTACACCGAAATCAAGACCGACGTGCCGTTGGACGACGCCATCTTTCAGCCGGTGCTCACCAACGTTCCCAGTTGGATTGGGGCGCGCAGGAAGTAGTGCGTAGCCGGCTCCTCACGCTGGCGCTGGCGGCAGTGCTGGCGCACCCAACCGACGTTGCTGCACAATCGCGCGTGGTGCGCATTGCGTCGAAGGCACTGGGTGAGACGCGCGTCGTGCATATCAGCGTGCCCCCGAATTATCGATTGGCCAAGCAACGATATCCGGTCGTGCTGCTGTTGGACGGACAGGTGCGTCCGTTTTTTGATCTCGCCGTTGCCACCGCTGGGTACGACCTGATTGGCAATATGCGCGAGTTCGCGATGCCGCAGCAGATTGTCGTTGGCGTCGAGCAGGGCGATCGCAGCGCCGATCTCGCGCGTAATGATGTGGCGTTCACCCGGTTTCTCACCGAAGAGTTGCTGCCGTACGTCGATCGCGAGTACCGCACCCTGCCCTTTCGCACGCTCATCGGCCACTCGCTGGCCGGTCGCTTTGCGTTGCTCACGTTATGTCGAGCGCCGGATCAATTCTCGGCCACCGTGGCGATCAGCCCATCGGTATCGGACTCGGTGTCTCTCGCAGTCATGTCGTGCGTGCGACAGCAAGCGGGCACCGCGTCGGCACGGATGCGGCAACTCGTTTTGTCCGCGGGCAGTGTTGAGACGCGCAGCATGGCCGGTGTCCAGCGTCTGGTTCAGTTCTTCCGTGATTCCGTGGCTGCACCCTGGCGAGTGCGTCGGGTCGATGGTGAGGGACTCGGCCATACGGAAACCCCTCTGGCCACAATCCCGGCTGGCCTCCGATCGGTCTTCGCCACTGAGGTCTGGGAGATTGCGCGTCCGGCGGCGGATAGTCTGCTCATGCGTCTGGGGGAACCGCAACGCGTGCTCGACCCGGCACTCGCGGTGGTGAGCACGCGATTGGGCTTTCGCGTTGAGCCGTCGCCCAAATGGATGGCGGAGGTGGTGCGCGGGTACTTGAAGCATGGCCCGGCCGATTCTGCGGTGGCCGCCGCGCGCCGCATGACGGCGGCGTATCCCGAGGATGTGTTGGGGTATGCGTTGTTGGCCGACGCGCAACTGGCCAAACGCGACAACGCCGCGGCGCGACGCGCACTGGTGGAGGGGCTGTCGATGGTGGACAAGGTCGCGTGGTTTGACGAGACGCAACGGGAGATTCAGCGCGCGCACTTCCGGTCCTCGCTGGATGGTATCCCGCCCTGACCGTGGGAAGGCGGATAATGAGAACCCTGCTCCACTGCATCGGATTTCTATTCGTGCTGACTTTTTCCGCGACTGTCGGCGCTCAACCAGTCGCGCGTGCCGCGCGCGTTGAAGGCATCGCCTACGACAGCCTTGCCAAACGTGCGCTGCGCAACGCGTTCATTGCGGTCACCGGGACCTCGCGCAGCACGACCAGCGATGACAAGGGCCGCTTTCGCCTCGATAGCGTGCCCGAGGGTCCGCAGCAATTCACCATGCAGCATGCCGTATTCGACACCCTGGGACTCTCGGGTGTCTCGGCGCGCGTACTCGTGCAACAGAAGACGCCGCGCGTCACGCTCGCTGTTCCCTCATTCGAGACGCTCTGGCGCGTCGCG